>JAPULR010000080.1 GCA_027294635.1 Chloroflexota bacterium
CCCCCGGCTTTATCCTGCGCTTCTCCCGCGGCCACGTAGTCTTCAATCTCCTGGTCGGAGTAGTCCCGCATGGCAACAGTGCTTTCGCAATACTCTACCAGGGAAATGCCCGGCTCACCGTAAACCAGGGCCACGCCGGTAATAACCCGGTGTTCCCTTCCCCGAAGGCTTCTGAGCATGTCTACGGCCTCGGCCTCATCCCTCGGTTTGCCCAGGATTCGGCCTTCCAAAACAACGGTAGTATCGGCTCCCACTACCAAACGCCCGGAGTGCTGGAGCGCCGCTGCCTGCGCCTTGGCCAGAGCGAGTCGCCGGACCAACTCCTCAGGGGGCTCACCATCGGGGCTTTCCTCGACCTCCGGCGGCACCACCTCAAAGGGCACGCCAAGGCCTGCTACTAGCTCTCGTCGTCGCGGCGAAGTGGAGGCCAGCACAAGGCTCTCCACGCTTCGGCGGAGACGCAGAGTGGCAACGCACTCCACGTGGTGTGTCTGTGGAAACATATCAAGGGGCAGGACCCCCTCCAGGAAGAATGCGCCCCGGCAGAGCACCTTGAGGTCCCTGGCCAGGGTAGCCGGGTCGCAGGACACATACACCACCCTTTGGGGCTTCAGACGGTCCAGGGCCTCCAAAGCCGATCTGTGACAACCCTTTCTGGGGGGGTCCAGAATTACGCCGTGGGGCTTCTCCTCAAGCTGCCCCAGGACATCCTCCGTCCTCCCCTGTACAAACTCCACTTCAGGCACACCCGACGCATTTGCCCTGGCATCTTCTATGGCCGCCGGGGACTCTTCTATCGCAATAACCTTACCGGCGTAGGGCATCAGCAGCAGCGCAAAGGTACCCACCCCCGCATAGGCATCCACGATTAGCTCCGAACCCGAGAGCTGCAACCCCTCTCTCACCAGGTCCACCAGCCGGTCTAGCTGCCTTATATTGACCTGGAAGAAGGAGGGCGAAGCCACACGGAAAGATCTATCCCGCAGCGATTCGGTGTAGTGCTTTTGACCCGTCGGGAGGGCAACTTCGGTGGTACCGAGGGTGGGCTGAACCAGGAAATCGCCGGTGTTTACGCCGTAGCGCACCGATAGCTGGCTCGTCTCGCCACAGCGACCCTGAAGCTCTCCCAGCATCCGGTTGACGCCCGGGTCCATGAGCATACAGTTGTCAATGGGAACGAACTGCCGGCTTTCCCGATTGACGAAGCCCAACGAGCCACCGTTGCCGATGGTAAAGCGGGCGTGATTGCGATAGCCATACTGGTCCGGCGAAGGAACAGTCTCAGCTACCAGCGGTTGGTGGAATCCTCCCACCCGCTCTAAGGCGTCGACAACCACGTCTCGCTTCAGATGGAGCTGAAAATCGTAGTCAACGTGCTGCCACTGGCACCCAGTGCAGGCCCCATAGTAGGGGCAGGGCGGCTCGACACGGTGGGGAGAGGGGTCCAACACCTCCACCACCCTGGCGGAGATGTATCGCCGTCGTTCTTGGATAACCTCGGCTACAACCTCCTCACCGGGAATGCCGCCGAATACGAAGGCTTGCAGGCCGTCGATGTGGGCCGTGGCTTCGCCCAGCCTGCCCCAGGACTCCAGACGCAGGCGCACTCGTTGGCCAACCAGCCCGGCTTTTGCCAAAAATTCCTCCTAAGCTACTATAAACCAAGGCTATACCCGTGCCAAGGCAGTGAACCGTTGACCCCTGGAAGCGGTGGGTATACACTGACGAAAGAGCAACCTAAAATAGCTAACAGGCATCTAAATATACGGAAACCCTACTCTCGGAGGCAACGAATGGCCAAACCCTTTGCGGTAACGGACGCTGAATTTGATGAGAAGGTGATTAAGGCTGACAAGCCTGTGCTGGTGGACTTCTGGGCCGAATGGTGCGTCCCCTGCAAGATAATCGCGCCCATTGTGGACGAGCTGGCTGAGGAGATGGACGGCCAGATGGAGTTCGCCAAGGTGGATGTGGACTCCAGTCCGATAACCGCTGTAACCTACGGCATCAGAAGCATCCCTGCCCTTCTCATCTTCAAGGGCGGCAAGCCCGTAGAGCAAATCATTGGAGCTATCCCCAAAGGGCAGCTCAAGAAGAAGATTGAAGAGGCCCTGGCGGCCTAGATAGACTACCGGAATCTAGTCGCCGCGGGAGTGGATGGGGCCCGGTGGCTCTCGCGGACTTCAAATCCGCTGTATCCCGTCACAACCGGGATGGGAGGGTTCGACTCCCTCCCACTCCCGCCATAGCTAAATTGGGGTCCTGAACCCGTCTTAAAGATCTTATTAGCCCCGACGAACTAACCCGTCGGGGCTATTTTACTGACATCTATCTCAGCGAATACCGTGATTTAGGTGGGAATGCACCTCTGCTGACAAGGTCAGAGCCGCTCCTTCTTGTAATTCAGGAACACCGTGGCTGCGTATCTCCAGGTAGGTGAGAGGTTGACTTTTGCGTTGCCTCTGTACGTTACAATCTGCAGTTTCGTTGATGACAAATCTATTTTTTCCTAGACCTACCAGTACCTTAGTACCTGATAGGAACACCGTATTGCTCGTAATATTCTGTTATGGGTATGAAGAAACTGTGGTCGCTGACCCTAAACGGTAAAGAAGAACACGGTAGAGCTCTTGAAGGAGGCCACGTGAACATCGAAAGGCTATCAAACTCCAACTCCGTTGATGAGATTGCCGAGCAACGGGGTGCGAACCATAGGGAACGAGAAGAGGAACTCAAGCAAGAGGCCCGGCAGATTCGAAGCCAGGCCGAGTCTCAAGCCTCCCAGATAATTGCTGATGCGCAATCCACCGCTCAAGACCAGGTTGACGGTATGGTAAGAGTCGCGAAAGCAGCCTCCGAAGAAGCCCAAAAGGTTATCCAATCATCCCGAGAAAAGGCCGCCATTATTGAGGTCGAGAGCAGACGGGAAGCGGAGCAGCTCCTGGAGGACACTAAGAGACGCCTCGAGGATCAGATCCGTAAAGATGTGAAGGGACCAGTAGACGAACTGCTCACCTACATGTCCGACGTGGTAAAGAAAGCGCAGAAACTAAGCGTTAGCCTTGAACAGTGGGAGGTAACAGCTCCTCCTGCGGTTGGTTCGACCAAAGAGAACGGGTCCACCGGCGAAGAGATCCCGGCTGCCAAAGACTCCGCTTACCAGCAACCTGCCGTTGATTTGAAACAACCTCTGGGTGTACGGGGGATGGATAGAAGAGGGCTGTAGGCTCGCCGTTTCCCGCTAAATAATGCCGTTGGACCTAGAGCACCCTATACGGACAGGTTATCGTTCGTAGGATGTCATAGATGCACATAAAGGGGGCCGGATTAACCGGCCCTTTGAATTGTCGCCACACCCAGCCGAATTAGATTAAGAAGCGCTCTCTTGAGGCGTCTCTAGGCTTGCCCACATCTAGAGTGTAAACTGTACCACAGGTAGAGCCGAATAGGCGTGGGAGCGTTTACATGATCATCAAGCAGATTCGCATCGAGGGTTTGGGGAACTCCTCCTATCTTGTGGTGTCCGAAGAGGCCCAGACGTGCGCCATCGTAGACCCGGTGCGAGACGTGGACCTGTACATACGGGAGGCGGAGTCCCTGGGGGTCAAAATTCTCTACTCCCTGGAGACCCACGTTCACAACGACTTTGTATCCGGCAGTAGGGAGCTGGCGGCTCGCACCGATGCCACGGTGTGCGCCAGCGCCGTGGGTGGCCTGGCCTTCGACCACCGCTCCCTGCGTCCCGGCGACACCATCGAATTTGGCGAGGTGCGGCTGGAGATCCTGGCCACGCCGGGCCACACCCCGGAGCATGTCTCCTATCTGGCCACCGACACCTCAAAAGGCGGCGGTCCCCACGCTCTGTTCAGCGGCGGTGCGCTGTTGGTAGGCGGTGTGGCCCGCAGCGACCTGTTGGGCAAGGAGCTTGCGCCCTTCCTGGGTCGCTGGTTCCATCGCACCATCATGCGTGAGCTTAAACCCCTAGACGACTCCGTTGCTGTCTATCCAACCCACGGCGGAGGGTCTTTCTGCATGGCGGCTTCCGCCTCCGGGTCCAACACCACCACGACTATAGGCCGAGAGCGAGCCACCAACCTCTACTTTCAGGCGGAGACCGAGGACGAGTTCCTGGAGCTGGCCCTTGGAGACCTGCCATCCTACCCCACCTACTACAAGCGCATGGCCGCCATCAATCGCCAGGGGCCTCGAATCCTCGGCTGGCTGCCACAGCTTTTCCCTCTGTCACCCCGGGAGGTGTGGGGCCGGGTCCAGGGGGAGGGCATCGCCGTAGACGCTCGTCCACCCGCTGCCTACGCCGCGGCCCACATCCCTCAGTCCTACTGCATCCCCGCGGGGGACTCCTTTGGCCCCTGGGTGGGCTGGCTGGTGGAGCCGGGCAAGCCCCTGGCCCTGGTGCTGGAGGACCCATCCCAGAGCGAGGGCTTGGTGCGGCAGCTTATCCGCATCGGCTACGAGTCCCTGGACGGGTACCTGGAGGGCGGCATGGAGTCCTGGAGCCAGTCCCGTCTGCCCACGGCCCAGCTGCCCACCATCACCGTGGCGGAGCTCCACGAAAAAGTTGAGACCGGCGACGGTCCCCAGCTTCTGGACGTCCGATTTAATCACGAATGGCGAACGGGTCACGTACCGGATGCCCTGAAGATAGAGCTGGGCGAGCTGCCGGACCAGCTGAACTCCCTGCCCCGCAACCTGTCCTACGCCACCCTCTGCGCCGCCGGGCAACGAGCCGCCACCGCCGCCAGCGTCCTGGAGCGAGAGGGCTTTGAGGACGTTACCCTGGTGGAGGGCGGCACCAGCGCCTGGGTCGAGGCGGGTTACCCCCTGGAGGGTGGGGGAGGGTAAGGGGAAAGAGCGTCGCCGCACAACCCCTCAAAGCAAAGGGCCCGGCAAACCGGGCCCTTCAAGCTATCAAAAGCGGGGGGTGGTAAATTCCCTACGAGGCGCAGCCAGGCCCCGACGAGGTATCTCCGGTGCTGTACAGCGCATCCAATCCCAGCTTGTCCCCCAGGCCCAGGGTCTGTTTCTGAGTCTCACCGTCACTGGCGAAACGGTACATGGTCAGACACCCATCCTTGGGGCCATTAACATGATTCAGGCCGGCCATATGCCCAAATTCGTGAGCTCCAACGTTCTCCACGTCGGGCAAACCCGACGCACCGGTGACGCTCCACGTCTCGTCCGTATCGAAGGTCACCACAAAGCCTCGTATCTCCTTGGTGGCCACGTTGCGGCAGACGGAAGCCGTGGCCAGGATACCGCCGGACCCGTCTATGGCGGCCCACCGCACCGTGTTAACCCCGCCGCAAGGGTTGGAGCTTGGAGAACCATCGTCACGGGTAAAGGTTCGGGTGGTGATGAAGCCGTCCAGCGTCGCGATGGCGGCCTCGATGGCGGTGTTGCCACCAGTTACGCCCTCGGCTCCGGTGATTTTATATTTCACGTCGCCATCGGAGAACCAACTGATGCCTCCCTGAGTCAACTTAAATGAGCTGGACTCTGTGTCGGGGTGGGGTCCCGGCCCGGCATGGCTGGGGTTCACGTAGTCAACAAACACCTCCTGAATCCACTCCTGCTGCAACGGCGTTTTCGTTGGGCCTTTTCCCTTTTGACTTGCTGGCGGCCCGCCTCTGGCCAGCGCCAGACCCGCCGTGACCAGGCCCAGCAATCCTACCAGGACGAGGGCTATGATTGCTCTCGTCATGTTATTTCTCCCTAGTTTTTGAGTTATCCATAACTATAAACTTGGCTTGAAGTGTGGTCAACATAACAAAAACTAACATAAGTTAATGTGAGTGCAGGATTTATCCGGCAAAAATTCCTGCAACTGGCATCCGTACGATTAGATGACCGCCTTATACGTAGCTAAATAGATAGTCAACCCTCCCCTTGCCCCACCTCCTGACCTCTGCTACTCTGAAGCTCACAGCCGCTGCAAAGGAGCCTATGTCGCAGAGCCCACAAATCAAGGCATCCCTCTTCGCCACCTGCCTGGTTGACCAACTTTTCCCTGAGGTGGGAGAGAGCGTGGTCCGTGTGCTGCGGCGCCAGGGGGTGGAGGTGGACTTCCCCCCGGACCAGACCTGCTGCGGCCAGCCGCTGTTCAACTCCGGATTCCGCAAGGACGCTATCCACCTGGGCCGTCGCGTGCTCAAGAGCTTCGCCCACAGCCAG
This sequence comes from Chloroflexota bacterium, assembly GCA_027294635.1. GTDB lineage: Bacteria > Chloroflexota > Dehalococcoidia > Lucifugimonadales > JAPULR01. The sequence continues at coordinate 6,193 of JAPULR010000080.1, forward strand.
TACGTGGTGGTGCCCTCGGGCTCCTGCGCCGCCATGATGAAGGTCTTCTACCCCGAGCTTTTTGATGATGACCCGGAACTCGGCCCCCAGGCCAAGGCCCTCAGCGACAAGGTCTACGAGTTCTCCCAGTTCCTGGTTAAAGTCCTGGACGTCACCGACGTAGGGGCATCCTATCAGGGCAAGGTCACCTATCATCCTGCGTGCCACCTGCTGCGGGAGCTGGGAGTCTCCAAGGAGCCGGAAGCCCTGCTTCGCGGCGTTACCGGGCTGGATTACGTAGAGCTACCCGAGGGTGCCACCTGCTGCGGCTTCGGCGGCACCTTCTCGGTGAAGTACCCCGGCATCTCCGAGGGTATGCTCAACGACAAGCTGGACAACGTGGTCAAGACCGGCGCCCAAGTGCTGACGGCCTGCGACTCAAGCTGCCTTATGCACATCGGCGGCGCCCTGACCCGCCGCGGCATCGACGTCAAGGCGGTGCACCTGGCCCAGCTTCTGACGGGGGAGGGGTAATGGAAACACAAACCAGACCAGGCTCATGGTTCGATCCCGATACCATGAATAACGGGACGGACGGGCTCACCATGAGCGGGTTATTATCGAGACAACGTTAAAGGTTAGTGAGGAGTAGATTTAAGAAAGGATTTGTCATTTTGAGCGTCACCTTTTATCATTCTGACCCCGATACATCGGGGGAAGAATCTCACCAGAAACGGAGACCCTTCGTCCCGACTGGTCGGGATCGGGACTCAGGGTGACAGAGGCAAGACTACGAAGATGGGTCCGGAATGAGGAAGGTTAGTACAACGTAGATGGCAGAGGTAAAGACCCAGGAATTTCAGCGAGCCTCCGTAAAGGCCCTGGCCGACGCCAAGCTTCAGTCCCTCTTGGGCCGGTCCATGGGTACCTTCGACGGCGCGAGGCAGGAAGCTATCGAAGAGCTTACGCCCCAGCGCTGGGAGGAGATGCGGGAAAAGGGCCGGGCGATAAAGCGCCACACGCTGGACAACCTGGACTACTACCTGGAGCTTCTATACGACCGGGTAACCCAGAACGGCGGCCAGGTCCACTTCGCCAGGGATGCCCAGGAAGCCCGTAATATCGTGGGCCAGATCGCCCGCTCCCGAGGTCTAAAGCTGGCCATCAAGAGCAAGTCCATGGTCTCCGAGGAGATGAGTCTGAACCCTTACCTGGAGGAGATGGGCGTGGAGCCCGTGGAGACGGACCTGGGAGAGTACATCATCCAGCTTGCCCAGGAGACCCCCTTCCACATCATCGCCCCCGCCATGCACAAGACCAAGGAGGACGTTTCTCAGCTCTTCGAAGAGAAAATACAGAGGCCCAACCTCAAGAACATCGAGGAGATGGCCGGCGCAGCCCGTGAGGTGCTGCGAGAGAAGCTGGTCAATGCCGACATGGGTATCACCGGCGCCAACTTCCTGGTGGCCGAGACCGGTACCCTGGTGCTGGTAACCAACGAGGGCAACGGCCGCTTCTGCACCTCGGTGCCCCGGGTCCTGGTTTCCATCACCGGCATGGAGAAGCTCATTCCCTCCCTTGAGGATTTAGGCGTTTTTATGCGGCTGCTGCCAAGGGCCGCCACGGGGCAGCGCATCACCAGCTACGTTACCCACGTATCGGGGCCTCGCCGCTCCGACGACGAGGACGGCCCAGAAGAGTTTCACCTGGTTATAGTGGACAACGGTCGCTCCAGGCTTCTCCAGGACCCCGACCTGCGGGAATCCCTGTACTGCATTCGCTGCGGCGCCTGTCTCAACATCTGCCCCGTGTACCACAAGGTTGGCGGCCACGCCTACGGGTGGGTGTACCCCGGCCCCATCGGCGCGGTGGTATCACCGGTGATGGTGGGACTGAACAAAGCCAAGGACCTGCCTCATGCCTCCAGCTTGTGCGGCGCCTGCCGTGATGTGTGCCCCATAAAGATAAACATTCCTCGCATGCTGCTTAAGCTCCGAACCCAGCTCGCAGAGAGCTCGGACTCCACCCAGCGAAAGGTTTCCATCGGCGAGAAGCTCATGGCCAAGGGTTACCGCCGGCTCATGAGCAGCCCAAAGCTGCTGTCGCTGACCCACCGATTGGGTCGATTGGCACAGAGGCCCCTGTTGCGAAAGGGCCTCATACGTACGATTCCCTTCCCACCCTTCTCCCGGTGGACCCGCTCCCGAGACCTGCCACCGTTGGCGTCAAAGCCCTTCCGCCAGATATGGGCCGAAAAGCTCGGCAAGGAGCGGTAATGGCGGAGCTTTTGGGCACATCCAAAGAGAGCTTCATAGCGTCGGTGCGACAGTCGCTGGGCAGGACCGGCGGCGAGCCCGATGAGCGCTACGCTCCACTCCAGGAGGACCTTTCGTCCCTTGAAGAGAGGGCCAGCAATACCCTGGAGCGGCTGAAAAAGGACCGTGGTCGCCTTGTGGAGGAACTGGCACGGGTAGCTGAGCTCCAAGGATGGAAGGTATGCCAGGCCGCCAACAGCGAAGCCACCCTGGACTACATTCGTGAACTGCTACAGGAGACAAAGGCCAAGCGGGTGGTCCGGTCAGACCAGGAAATCTTCCGCCAGGTGCCGGTGGATGAGCTGCTCGAAGGCATGGGCGCACAGGTGCAGGTCATGGCCCGGGAGCAGAGCGGCGACGGCGAATTTGACCCCGCATCGGCGGAGTTGGGCATAACCGGCGTGGACTACGCCATCGCCGAGACTGGCACGGCGGTGCTGTTGCCTCGCAAGGGGATAAGCCGCCTGGTGTCTCTGCTGCCTCCGGTACACCTGGCCCTGGTACGGCCAACCGAGGTGCTGGAGAGCCTGGACGACCTGTATCTGCTTCGGAGGCTGGAATACCATCGCAACGGCGGAGATATGGGCAGCTATATGAACTTCATCACCGGCCCCAGCCGCACCGCCGACATCGAGCAGACCCTGGTTATCGGCGCCCACGGCCCCAGGGAGACCCATATGGTAATCTTGGCCCAGGAGTAGCTTATGCCCATGAGAGTCGGCTTCGTCCAGCACCGCATGCGACTCCTCCAGGAGGAGCTGGAGAAGATCATCGAGATGCTGCCT
>JAPULR010000081.1 GCA_027294635.1 Chloroflexota bacterium
CTGAGCATCGATACACTAGTAGCCGACTTAGAAACCGAGCCCCTCCCTTTGGGACCTTTCCAAGTCATCACTTGCTTCAGGTATCGGCAACTGGAGTTGTTTCCTTCTATCCACATGCGTCTGAATCCTGGGGGGCTGTTCGTAGGCGAGGTAGTGACGATACAAAACTTGGAAAGGCATGACCACCCATCTTTGAGATTCCTAGCTGAGCCCGACGAGCTCAGAGAACTCTGCAGCTCCATGAAGATTCTATATTATGGGGAAGGCTGGTTTGACGATCAGGCATTGGCTCGGATTGTGGCCCAAAAAGAGCTAATACATTAGGGCCTCCTCGGGCAAGGCCTAATCATCCACGCCTCCCGCTTCTTGACAGGATTTTTGCCGAGCGCCTTTAGGCTACTCCGTTTTAACAGGTAAAAAGCCAGGCCGGTCCGTTATTGAGGACAGAATTTTGGGAGGATTGTGTTTTCAGAAAACCGGTCGTTAGTTTTGAAGGCCTGGGTTGGCGGGAGAAATAGATACGGGGTAGCAGCGAGTGGTACCCCGTTTATTTAGTGGGCCTAAGAATCGGTCTGACTAGTACTACTTTGTTAACAACTGGTGTGGGCATTCCATACTGGGAGATTATTCCGCATGTGCTGGGACAACACCGATGCGCAGCTTTCCCAGGAATATCCAAGGGCATACCCCCTACAGGCTTGCCGGTCCAACATTAGAGCTCGCGTCACGGCTTGCCCCAAGTCTTCATCAAGAGCGCCAACCTTAGGGTCGGTAATAACGTCGACAGGTCCGGTCACTGGAAAGGCGGCCACCGGGGTACCACAAGCCAGTGCTTCCAGCAACACCAGACCAAAGGTATCGGTCCTGCTGGGAAAAACGAACACGTCTCCCGCTGAGTAATGGTCCGTCAGTTCCTGGTCGTGCTTCTCACCAACGAAGACCACCTCCGGAAACCTCGTTTCTAATTGGGCCCTTGCTGGACCGTCCCCGACCACCACCTTAGTTCCTCTTGAAGGGAGAGACAGGAAAGCTTCCATATTCTTTTCGACCGCTACGCGCCCCACGTAGATGAGGATTGGTCGCGCGAAACCCCTGAAGCAGTCACTGGGGGAGGCTTTGAAAAGCTCCGTGTCCACTCCGAGGCTCCACAGAACAGTGTTGCGGATTCCTTTTTTCTCTAGTCCCCGGCGCAAGGATTCAGTTGGCACCATCACGGCATCAGCGCCGTTGTGAAACCAACGGAAATATTTGTAACTCCAATCTTCGGGAATGGGGTACCTCAACCTGATGTATTCGGGAAAATTGGTGCCGTAGCTGGTGGTAAACCCTAAACTTTTGGAGCGGCAATAGTGCCGGGCTGCCAGCCCTAGAGGGCCTTCAGTGGCAATAAAGATGTTGTCAGGACGCTTATCTCGGAGTAGCTTGCCCACTCTTGGCCACGCGTTCAAGGCCAGGCGGATCTCGGGATAGGTGGGGCACCCAACGGCTCGGAACTGGTCCGGCGTTATCATCGTGACTTCATGGCCAAATCGTATTAAGTGATCTCTCAGTGTCTGGAGAGTCCGAACGACGCCGTTGACCTGGGGATGCCATGCATCACTTATGATGGCGATGTTTCGGGGAGATTCATGCGGATTTGAATTGTTGGAAGAAACCAAACCTGATGGTACCTATCGTATTTGTAGCTTGCTGTTATGTGAGGGTCAAGGACCATCTCTAATGCGGATGGCTCACCCGCCTAATCACACTTGGGGCCTGTGCGGTCTGTAGAGGGGTGGTGCCTAGGGTTGGGGGTTAATTGGATTCCTGACCCAGCCCTAGGAGAATTTTGAGCAGATCTCGATTGAACTCGCCCCTGCTCAGGGCTAGGTCGCAGCCTAGAACCTTGGCCCGTTCCAACACGGCCACATTTTCGTGTGGACCGAAGGCCACTACCTTAGCCTCTCCAGTTTCCTGTTGACCTAGACCCTCCAAGACCTTGCTCCAGACTGACTCGTCGCCCTCCAGGTCAACCAGAATCAAGGCCAGCTGTTGACTACCGTAACTGTCCCAGAAAGCAGACTCCGTTGTAGCCCGAAGGATTTCGTAACCGAGAGGCTCTGCCAGCGTCTCAACCCTGCCCAAAAAGAAGAGGTTTTGCCCCACTAGTAGAACGGTCTTTCTGCCTGAATCTGGCAATTAGCCCTCTTTCAGGTGCTGTCGATAGCCTCTTCTCTGGAGACGATCTTCGAGCTGCCCCGCCAGAGTCTGGGACTCAGAGTCTTGACGCGATCTCAACTCGACTAATATCTGTGCCATTTCTTGAGGATTACCGGGATACAATATGCGGTTAGCTCTGCTATGCAGCGCCCGAACCTTCTTCTTCTCCTTGAACATAATAGCAATGAGTGTAGCCGCTAACAGTACCACCGGTATCTTCTTCATTACTCCAGTACTCTTGCCCTGCTCCCACGAATCACCTTGGTATTGATTTCGCTATCTTTAGGGTCTCCCCACATGACCTCCGGCCGGATAGCGCCGGGCTACGCCTCCAATATCTCCCGCCTGGACAGCACCCGCTCCATTAAGGACCGCATGCCCAGCTCGCTGGAGATGGCCAGGGACTCGTCCAGCAGGGACATAGCCACGTATATATAGAAATCCTTCTTCAGATATTTTCCGAACCTCAGAATCGAGGGCCACAACCCGTACCTGACGAGCTAGGCTCTCAGGAATCAAATGCCAAGAAGCCCCTCCAAATTCTTCCAAAGGATGGCTTCCTTCTCGTCTTGGCTCAGGCTCTCCAGACCTAATACCCAGGAAGCGGACCAGTCTATGCGCATGTCTGCGGGCCAGTCGGTACCGAAGACCACCCGGTCAACACCAACGGTATCGATCAGGTAACGCAAAGCGGCCTCGCTATGGGTCAGGCAGTCGTAGTAGAACCTGCGCAGGTAGGTGCTGGGGGGTTGGTTGATGTTGATTCGGGCTTCTGAGCGCACCTGCCAGCCCCGGTCCATGCGCCCGATGCCGAAGCAGGTATACCCGCCGCCGTGGGCTAGACAGATTTTCAGGTCGGGGCAGGTGTCCATTACTCCGCCAAATACGAAGGAAGCGAAAGTAATGGCCCGGTTAGCCGGGTTACCAATGGTGTTGGGTAAGTGGTAACGGTCGATCCGTGACTCCACGACGGTGGGTGCGCCCTGATGGATAAAAATAAGGGCTCCCATCTGCTCAGCCGCCTTCCAGAAAGGGAGGAACTCTGGCTCGTCGTAGGTCTTGCCATTCACATGGTCGTCAATCATGGCACCCACCAGGCCCAGCCGATTCACTGCGCGGTCTAGTTCCTCGATGGCTAGAGAGGGATCCTGCATCGGAAGGGTGGCAAACCCCTTGAAGCGGTCCGGATGGTCCAGGGTCATCTGGTGGACTTCATTATTGCAGTCCCGGGCCAGGGCAAGGGTGGTAGCCGCTTCCTGGTGATATTGGTAGAATCCAGAACTGGTGGAGACAACCTGGACATCTACCCCCAGAGAGTCCATGTCCCGGATGCGCTCATCAGGAGTCCACTCCTCCATCGGGTCCAGGTCCGCCTCTTCGTCATCGGCGGTGATGCCGTGCCAGGTCTTTCCTTCTCGCATCGCCTTCTGGAAGCACTGGGGTTCCAGGTGGGCGTGTATGTCAATACTGCGCAAGTTTCCTCCTCAGCAGATTGTGGTTGGGGCCGTCAGGGGGAGGGGCTTCGGCCTTGAGTTCAGTAGAATAGCCGCATTGTACGCACGGCTTAGTGGGGTGGCAAGCTGATGGGCGGGCTACTGTAGAGGCCAAGGATACGGGGAAAGGGAATCAGTCCTAAGATAAAAATATGGGTCTTTGTGCCGGGGGCCTAGAGAAGGTCAATTCCCTAATCCCCACCCGTCGGGGGTGCCTCCTTGATGTGGAAGGCTGGAACCACTACGTCCACAGAACCTCCCCCGGCACTTTGCTTCGTGAGCAGCGGCCCTTCGGAGGTATGTTGGCCCATGCATTAGGCACTGGGTGGTTTCTGGAGGGGTTGGAGGCGGGCTCATCAAGCGCCTCTGGAACGTTAAACCATGCAGGGGTACCTACATGTGCCCACACTCCCCACACCC
>JAPULR010000082.1 GCA_027294635.1 Chloroflexota bacterium
TGTCGTAACTGGGCTCTGTAACGTAGGACAGGGGTGAACACTTCTACGCTGCTCAACCACTATAAAAGCAGGCCCATTTTTTCGGTAACCCATGACCCCACTTTTAGAAGTCCAAAATCTAAGCACCTACTTCTACACGGATGAGGGAGTAGTTAAAGCCGTCAACGATGTCTCTTACAGCCTTGAACCCGGGGAAACGATAGGTATTGTGGGAGAAAGCGGCAGCGGCAAGAGCGTCGGCGCCCTGTCAATTCTGCGGTTGGTGCCCTATCCCGGACGGATTGTGAGCGGACGCGTCATATTTCAGGGAACTGACCTGATGTCCCTAAGCAGCCGGGAGATACAGCGCATTAGGGGTCGGCGCATTGGTATCGTGTTCCAGGAGCCCATGACCTCTCTGAATCCTGTATTAACCATTGGGCGGCAAATTACAGAGGCTATAGAGACGCACCTTGGCTTAAATCGAGATGGAGCCAGACAGCGGGCCGTTGAGCTGCTGGACAGGGTGGGCATCCCAGAGCCGCAGCAGCGCATCAAAGACCATCCCCATACCCTCAGTGGCGGCATGCGGCAGCGGGTAATGATTGCCATGGCCCTTAGCTGTGAGCCGGACCTGATCATCGCTGACGAGCCCACCACCGCCGTGGACGTGACTATTCAGGCCCAACTGCTGGAGCTGATGAAGGAGCTGACAAGGGAGTCCAACGTGGCCCTTATTATCATCACCCACAACATGGGGATAGTGGCGCGGTACGTAGATAGGGTTGCCATCATGTACGCCGGGAAGATTGTGGAGCAGGGCTCGGTCATGGATATATTCAAGGGACCTCAGCATCCTTACACCATTGGTCTTCAGGAGTCAATTCCTAGATTGGATATGGAACGAAGGGAGAAGCTAGCAACAATACCCGGCCAACCCCCTGATTTAGCTCACCTTCCTTTGGGCTGTGCCTTTAGAGAGAGGTGTCGCTACGCCGTGGACCGCTGCTCAAATGAGGTGCCACACCTTATGGCGGTGGGCCAAGGCCACTGGTCGGCCTGCTGGGAGGCCTCTACTCTGATTAGCCCTCAAGCAGGGTAGCCTCCGTGGACCCTCGTCAGGATAGCATTCTTCAGGTCAAGGATTTGAAGATGCACTTCCCAATTACCTCTGGCATCTTCTTTCAGCGCACTAGAGGCTGGGTCAAGGCGGTAGATGGTGTCTCCTTGTCCGTGCGTCGTGGCGAGACTTTGGGGTTGGTGGGAGAGAGTGGCAGCGGCAAGACCACCCTGGGAAGGTGCATACTCCGGCTCTATCAGCCCACCTCCGGGGAGATACTCTTCGATGGCAACGACCTGACGAAGATGAAGGGGGCGAAGCTTAGGTCAATTCGCCGCCGTATACAGGTCATCTTCCAGGACCCCTATGCGTCCCTCAACCCCAGGATGACGGCGGGCAACATCATAGGCGAACCCCTCATCATCCACAAGGCGGTTAACGGCAAGTCGGAGTATCGTGAAAGAGTGATGGAGCTGGCTGAGACCGTGGGGTTGCACCCCTCGATGTTGGACCGGTATCCCCACGAGTTCAGCAGTGGCCAGCGGCAGCGTATTGGTATTGCACGGGCTCTGGCCCTTCGGCCGGAGTTCATCGTTGCCGACGAGCCGGTGTCAGCCCTAGACGTTTCCATCCAGGCCCAGATAATCAACCTCTTTCAGGAGCTTCAGGAGCAGTTCGGCTTAACTTATTTGTTCATCGCCCACGATTTGTCGGTGGTGCGGTACATCAGCGACAGGGTAGCGGTGATGTATCTGGGACATATTGTGGAGCTGGCCCAGCGGGACGAGATATATTCCAACCCACTACACCCCTACACTCAAGCCCTGCTGTCTGCCGTGCCAATCCCTGACCCTCTGATTGAAGCCTCTCGGGAGTACATCATTCTGCCAGGAGAGGCCCCCAGCCCGCGGAATCCCCCCAGTGGATGCGTCTTTCACCCCAGATGCCCGATAGCCATAGACAGGTGCTCACAGGAAGTGCCTGAGCTCAGGGAGGTCGCCCCAGACCACTGGGCCGCCTGCATTCGAGTGCCGGGCTATGATGGTGCTCAGAATTAGCCTGGGCTAAAATCAATTCGGTAATCTTTAAGCAGCCTGCTTAATCACTCCTGTGGTGCGGTTGTACGCCTGGCAAGGGTATAGGGCCGTTGCTAATACTGGACGATGACACCTTTGGTTGAGGCAGGTAAAAGAGTCACCACGGCTACCGCCAGTCGCCATTATGGCCATTGATGGATAGTACTTATCGGCGGGAGCCAATGGGAAGATTGTCAGATGCTCCTTAGTTTATTTGAGGATACGCTTAAATGAGGTAGAAACAGATTGGCTAGAAGCTGGTGCCGCAAATCTTTCAAGATGCACCGAGACCCAGTGCCTACGTCGAGGGTGGAGCTCCCAAACGGCAAAATGTAGCGAATTTCGCTGTCGGCCTGCTGGTAGGACTAAGCTTGGCATTGGGGAGCACTGTTGGACATGAGCCTTCCGGGGCTCTTAGCGAGACATCGTCTGATTTCCGGAGCTCCGACCCATTCTATGGACCAGCCGGGATGGAGGCAGCGGAATCATCGGCTTCTGAGGTTAGCTCCAGCGATCCTGGTCAACTGAGGACACTCCCTATCCTGAAAGAGGTCTATCTCGCGGTGGTCAGGGTGTCTACGGATACCGTCTCTGGCTCAGGTGTGATTATAAGCTCCACCGGCGAGGTGCTGACCAGTGCCCACGTTGTGAATGAAAGCAAAACGGCAACGGTGGTGATTGGCGAAGGTGAGCCACTCATCGGAACGGTAACGCGAGTAGATACCGTAAGAGACCTGGCCCTGGTTAAGCTGCCGCCTGGCGTTTATAGTTCGGCGGAACTGGGGAAAGAATCGGATATATATTTTGGGACGCCCGTCTACGTCCTCGGTTATCCCCTCAACATGGGGGGGCCTGCCACCGTCACCGCAGGGGTGGTGTCTAGATACATTGACGAGCCGGAGTTGGGCCGCAAAATGATCCAGACTGACGCGGCAATAAATCTGGGCAACAGTGGGGGTCCTATCCTGGACGAGATGGGACGGGTAATCGGAATCACGGCCTCCATACTTGGTGACGATCCATCCAGGCCTACCGCTGGCATCAGTTTCGCCGTGTCCATAGATACCATCAGAAACCATTTCCTGGACTAGAAATCGCCTTGTCACGTCGCTGGGGTGTTGGAATTGGATTCAGTTTCAACACACCTATCCGCTATGACCTTTTCCTATCAAAACGTTAGGGGCTTCAGCGCAGATGCTACTTCCAGGGCGAAGGCGATGAGACCTTCGTCGTAGTCCACGGGGCCGATCAACGACAGGCCCACGGGTAGCCCATCCACTTCCGCCACGGGGAGGCTAATTTGGGGGCGGCCTGTAGCGCCCGCAGTGCAAGTCAGGGTGGTAATCCGTCGCTGGAGGTTCCGGAGGGTAGACAACCTCTGACCAGTTGTGGGCGCGGGGGTTGGTGCGGTGGGTAAGCAAACAATGGTACCCTCTGGGCACACCGCATCCATGCGTTCTATTACTGTTTCCCGGACGGACTTTGCCGCTACTACCTGTGCATCGGAGATGTCCCGCGCGGTCAAATACCCCTCGCTGACCCGGAAGCTGAACCTTGGGTTGACCTGATCGATCCAGTCCTGGGCTGTCTCCCAGCCCTCGCGACTCTGAAGCACCTGCTGCTGCTCCACCCAAGGGGCGAAACCAGCCGGGGCCAGCGTCAGCGTGGTTGAGTGGCCGACCAGGGACACTACTAGGTCTACAGCCGGCCGTAGCGCCTCGGCCACTGCTTTGTCCGCCACCTCAAAGGCATCCTCGGCGATCACCAACCCCCGTGGTCGCGCCTGTACAACGTTACTCTGGAGCAGCACCTTCCCGACCCGAGCGAAGATTTCTGGCTCTCGGGCGAACCAGCCGATAGTATCGTAGCTAGGAGCCTGGAGCACAATACCGTCGAGGGGAATCCTGCCGTGGGTTGGGCGGAGGCCATAGAGTCCGCAAAAGCTTGCCGGAATGCGGACCGATCCGCCCGTATCCGAGCCCAGGGAGAAATCGACCAGCCCTCCGGCCACGGCCGAGGCCGATCCGCTGGACGACCCGCCGGGAACCCGGCCGGGAGCGCGTGGGTTGACCGGCGTGCCATAATGGGAGTTTTCGCCGAGGATTCCTCGGGTCAGTTCGTCGGTGATGGTCTTGCCAATCATGGTTGCGCCGGCATCCACCAGCACTCTCACAGACCAGGCGGTGTTCTGGGCGGGATCATGGGTTGTTTTCCAATCTGGGTTGCCTCCCCCGGTGACGTGCCCAGCAACGTCGAATATGTCCTTGGCCGCGAAGGTGAGGCCAGAGAGGGGCCCGGTGGCAGATCCCGGGAGATGTGCGGTAGAGTCCTTGCAGAAGGCGTTGAGGAGATCGTCGATTATCGGTTCAGAACCCGTCATCCTATTTTCGCAACCTGCGCTTGGGGGCGACTGTGCCTTTAGAGCTTGTGAACCTAGTATACCCCAGCCGAACCTGTTGGTAGCAGAAGGTCTGCAATTTCTCGACGATCAAATCTCGTAGTCGTGGAAAAAGGGTTGATTTAGCTTTAGAATAGGCTTCGGGCCAACGTAGCTCAGTGGCAGAGCAGCGGTTTCGTAAACCGCAGGTCGTGGGTTCAAATCCCACCGTTGGCTCCAGGTTTTAGGCACAGATTTGGGCCCCTGAGCAACTGTCAGGGGCCCGCATTTTTGGCCATGACATCTATCCTCTTAACTCTTTAGTCACGGGGTTTGTAATCGCTCCCAATAACGCTTTGCTCATCTTTGGCGCAACGGCCTGTTCCACAGCCTGGCGTTAGGTAGCCTTCTTGGCCGCGGCAGGGCTCGATCTGAGGGGAGCACTAACCCGATGCAGGTAGGTCAAAATCTTCTGGAAAGACATTAGGGTTCCGGCCTCGCTATAGGAGATGCCGTGCCGTTCACAAAAGGGTTTGATGATTTTCCTAGCCTTACCGAAGTTATTCCGGGGCATTGTAGTAAAGAGGTGGTGCTCAATCTGATAGTTGAGGCCACCGTACCAGAAATCGACAAAAGGGTTGGGCTTTACGTTGTGAGTGGTAAGGACCTGGTTGTTCAAGTAGCTCAGGGGGTTGTTCTTGTCTGGAATGAGCATCGCCTTGTGGTTTGGGGCAAATACCAAGCCAAAGTACAGGCCAAAAAGCAGCTGATGGACCAGGGTAAAGGCCAAAACCTGCCACGGGCTGAAGATATAGAACAGAAGTCCAAAGTACAGGCCAAAGTGGAGTACCATCAGCGAGGAATCGACTAAAAATGCTTTAACGTTGCGTGCCTGGACCAGGTACTGAATGCCAGCCACGCGAATACCTAGCCCTTCTAGGAGGGTGAAGGGAAGGAAATAGAAGGCTTGATACCCCACAATGAAGCGTAAAAGGCCCTGCTTCTTCAGCGCCGCTTCCTGGGAAAAAGCATAAACGGGTAGCCTAACGTGGGGGTCGAGCTCATTGTCGTTGGGATAACGGTGGTGCAGGTTGTGCTGCTTTACCCACCAGGTTTGGCTCAGGCTAATCAGGAGATTGACGACGAGACCGGCCATGACATTGAGACGAGGGGATCTGAAGATGGCATGATGGCCGGCATCGTGGCCCACAAATCCTACCTGGCAGTAAGCAAAGGCCAGGAACACTGCGACCAGCAGTTGCAGGGCGAAATTGTCCAAAATCAGCAGGAGAGCAAAACCCAGGCCGAAAGTGCCTAGGGTCAGAAGGATTTTGAAGGTGTAGTAGGCGGGCTGCTTATCCAGCAGGCCGCACCCCTCTACTAGTCGCTTTAGCTCTGCAAACTCGTTGGCTTGTGTGGCCTGCGCCGTGTTCTCAGGGTAATCGGAAGTAGCAAATTTACTCAAGGCGGTCAACCCTCGACTGCGCAGATCTGTCTCCCACGGCGATGTTGGAGACCGAGTCTACTAACCCGCCTAGCCGACGCTTGTCGAGCGCCTCGCGTCCATAGTCACAAGGGAGGACGCCCCGCAGAGTTTGGTTCTCTCTACTCAATAGCGAGCATCGCGTTGTCGATGGTGGGCTGACGCGCCTCGGCTTGATGCCATGACCAGCAGCAGGCCGAGGACCACATGCTTGTACTCAGGTATGTCGACGTTGCCGCGCAGGGTGTCAGCGGACGACCCGAGTTTGGCCTCATTTCCAAGGGGTTCACTGGTCTGTTGAGTTATCGCTTTAATCCTGGCACCGATGACCACGCGGGCAGCCTGGTTACGGCAGGTTTAATATCGGCCCCTATTCTAACGGGAGCGAGGCCACAATGATACCCCATTTTGGGGCAGTATCAGGCCACATGCCCATCGTCCGGCAAGTCGATACATATCGTTGGGTGGTATTGAACCGGTTGGCAAGAGGAAGGGGGCCGGGGCATGAAGTTAAACTGTGGGCGTAGCTCCATCTTGGCCCACCATCGGCACACCCCGGCCACGCTGCGCCACCGTTCAAGGTGGCCACACCAGCAACGGTTTTCCTCCAGTTGCTTGGGAACCTCTTTGGGCATCTACTCCCCGTGACAGGAATGGATAGGGCGGACTGACAGGCACAAACTGCCATCCGGGTAAGTGACTGGATTATACTTGAGACTACCCTTCGGACGAATTTCAACGGTTTCGTAAACCGTAGGTCGTGGGTTCAAATTTCACCGTTGGCTCTAGCACCCTTTAGAATCATCTATCCATTATTCAGTAAACCGTATAGAGCGGTCGTGCTCCGTCTCCCTCCCTAAGGGGGGAAACATCGCATACTAACGAAGGGGGGAACGATGAGCAGCAATATGTGGTATCATCCCCGCGTTCTCAGCAACTGTTCGATGAATTTGCTGTTCGGATCAAATCCGCTTTAATTGGAGGTATAGGAATCATGTCAGTTCTCGTTTTGCTCGAAATGAACGCCAAATCTGGAAGTGCTGCCGATATAAAAAACTGGCTGAGGGATGAACTCCATCATACACGCGGGTTTGATGGCTGTAATAGCATTACTTTCCACAGTAACCAGGACGATCCCAATAACATGGTGTTTGTTGAGGACTGGGACTCGCGCCAACAGTATGAGAAATATCTGGCCTGGCGGGTGGAGAGGGGAGACATAGAGAAATTGATGGGATGGCTTGGAGGGGAACCCAGTATTCGATACTATGAAAATGTGGGCGTGTAGTTTCATAGGTCATTAAGTAAAATCAGAATCGACCCAAGTTTTACTTTGGGACCTCTGGGTCTAGGGCTCAGTTCAGCCGGGGTCCATTAACTCAACATTGATGGTCCTCTAACTTGCCACACCAGAGGTAGCCCAGTGGGCACGATAGGATGGTTGACAAAATTCCGGAGTGTCGGTACCATCATTCCCGTCAAGCACATTGTGTGTTTTTGGATACTATAGTATGATTTCGGAAGTTTGAGTGAAAGGAGTAGTATCGAAATGATAGATTTCTCTTACAGTACGGAAGCCACCATCAACGCATCCCCACAGGCGATCTTCGACATAGTGAGCAACCCGTCAAAGCATGTTGAATTGGCCGGCAGTGGGGAGATCAACAAAATCACCCAGGAGCCTGCCGGTCCCATTGGAACTGGCACTCATCTTGCTGCCGAAGAGACCGTTAAGATGGCTGACGGTAGCACCATGGACATTTCGGCTGATTCCGTTGTTGTCACCCATGACCCTCCCAATTCATTCTCCTGGATCGTAAACCCTGCCCTTGGTGAGCAGATCCGGCGGATGCAGTGGTGGTTTCATATGTCTCCCCAAGGTAGCGGCACCAAAGTCGTACACGAGGTTGAAGTTGACTGGGGAAATATACAGAACGAAATGTTGAAGGGTCTCAGAGACAACTATGAGCAGGTGCGGGCTGGGATAGTTCGGGGTGGCATGGCTAAGACCCTAGAGAATCTGAAGAGGATGGCCGAGAGGTAAAGGCCTAATCCAGCGAACCAACAAGCGCCCCGGTATCTTGCCGGGGCGTCTTTTTTTCTCTGAGCCTATAGATCAGCCTCAGATGGCTCCTAGGCCGTGTTCACAGTGGAGGCGGTGGAGCTTCTGCCCAACCATACCTGCCAAGTCGCAACACTGGTTGTGATGACTGTAGTTACCGTGAGAGGGGCTTTCATAGCGACAACCTAAACTTGTGGACCACGTTGTTGCGGACGTACGTATTTGAAGGCGGATGTCGAGAAAGCTTTCGTGGTTCTGTATGATAAGCCCATCCTTCGGCTCAGTGGAGGCGTGCGTTGAACAAATTCGGGACGTCCAGCTACCAGATGATTCGGCGCAAGGTGTGGAATCGTGCCAATTCGCACCTGCGCAACCGCATTACGGCAGGCCTGTTCGTTTTACTTCCGATCCTGTTTACGTTACTTATTCTGCGTTTCGCATTCAACTTCATCGACGGGATACTAAGCTCCTACATCGAGGAAATTCTTAACCGTTCGATACCGGGCCTCGGCATTGTTGCCCTGATCATCATCATCTACTTGGTGGGTGTCCTCACGTTGAGCAGGCTGGGACGGGGCGTGTTAGAGCGCTTCCAGCTGTTGCTGCTTGCCATACCAGTGGTCCGCACGATTTTTTCGGTGGGTAAGAAGATTGCGGATTCCATGTCGGGCGAAAGCGCTACTGGTCTGAGCAGAGTTGTAATGATCGAATACCCGCGACCAGGCGTATGGTCGGTCGGTTTCCTAACAGGATTTACAATCATAAATGAAGACCGTCATCTGGCGCTTGTGTATCTTCCAACGGCGCCGTTGCCGAACTCAGGCTGGATTGCATACGTGCCCGTAGAAGATGTTTACGATACGGATCTAACCGTCGGTCAAACGATGGAAACCGTTCTTTCAAGCGGTCTGGAATACCCAGACAACATCAACATTCGGCGCATTCCCGCCCCAAACACTGTCCACGAGAGCATGGAAGATCGATAGACGCTAGTAAATGGATAGTGCAATTTTTTGCGTCTCCAGCAAGCCCAGATGCTAACCTGCCATAGACAGACCATTTGCGGGTTCACATCATTCCTTATCGAGTAACCGCCTCGTCAGTGCGCCCAAGCAGTTGGCCTCGACTCACACCACGTTTGAGCCGTCCGTACTCAGATGCGAACTCAGCGCCTAGGATCAAAATAAAGGCCGAGAAATAGGACCACACCATAAGTACGATCACTGACGCAACGCTGCCATAAAGCTGATCGTACTGAGCGAAATTCCCGAGGTACCACAGGAAAAGGGTCTTTCCGAATTCGAAGAGCACCGCCGCAATTGCAGCTCCAAGCCAGATGTAACGCCAATAGGTCTTGGTGTTGGGGATGTATTTGTAGATAGCCAGGAATATGGCGAAGCTTATGAAATATGCGGGCAATCTCAATATGCCCGCCACAATGGCGCCCCCCAACAAGTCGCTTATCGACTGTCCCCCTATCTCGATGCTCGCTGCCCACTGAAAGGAACTGGTTACTGCAACTGATAGGATGAAAAGGATGCCCACCCCTACAGCCATCGCCAGCTGCCTTGGTTTGTTTTTGTAGAAGGGAGGATCCTTATTCACGTCCCAGGCACGATTGACCGCCCTGGTAATGGACCCAAATACAGCGCTGGCGGTCCACAGGAGGCCAAATATGGAAATTAAACCAAGGGCGGCCCGGAACCTGACAACGCCCTGCAGGCTATCGTTCACGAAGTCCCGCGATCCAGGAAGAAAGTCCACGATAAAATCGACCACTTCTTGTTGACGTTCAGGCGACTCGGCAACTAGCCCGATAATAGCGCTAAGCCCAAGAATGAGCGGGAAAAGAGAAAGGACGGCATAGTAACTGACGCTGGCCGCCATATGGGTCGCGTCGTCTTCCCCCAACTCCTGGACCACTCTCGTAATCAGTCGTATGGGAGTGCTTTTGACCAGTCGAGTGCCGGAAAGCTCTCGCTTGAGCCGATCAACGCCCTCGGCAACGACTTTGCCGGCGTAGCGAGCCCTGGATGAGGCGCGTGCTGTCCCCTTTAGCCACCGAGACGGTGCATTTTTAGGAGACTTTGCGTCCTTCCGCCCAGATGCAGGGTCTCTACTCATGAGCAACCAGGGA
>JAPULR010000083.1 GCA_027294635.1 Chloroflexota bacterium
TTGTTTCCTATCAAGAGAGGGGCTGGGTATGAGGATGCCTTTCAGCTAGCCTGCTCACTAGCCAAGGGAGCAAAGGGGAAAATCCACGCCATCTACGTGATAGAGGTGAAGCTGGAACTCCCTTTAGACGCGGAGATTGGAGAAGAAACTAGCCGGGGAGAAGACGCCTTAGCCTACATTGAACACCTGGCTAAGGGGGAGAAGTGCTCATTAGAGGCTGAAATCCTGCAAGCCAGACAAGCAGGTCCGGCCATTATTCAGGAAGCAGTAAACATTCCAGCAGACCTGATCGTCTTGGGAATTAACTACAAGCATAACGTCACGGGCTTCCAGGTCGGTGAAACAACCAACCATATACTCGAAAACTCCCGGTGTCCTGTGCTTCTGTGGCGAAACAGAATTACAGGTAACTCCTCGTCCCCAAGAGGCTAAACTCTATGCAGGTCCTCATACTGGGCTGCGGCGAGCTGGTCCAGCACATAGCGCCGGCTCTCATTGGTGAGAGCTATCAAGTTATTATCTTGGACGAGCACCAAAGATGCCCCAGCCCTACTCCCCACTACCCAGGGGCGGAGACCGTCCCCTCCACCGGCGTATTGATGGAGGACCTGCAGCGATGTGAAATTGATGACGTCGACGCCTTCTTAGCTCTGTCGGAGGATGACAATCAAAACGCTATGGCCGCCCAGATTGCCTCCCACATCTTTAGCGTCCCCAAGGTGATCTGCCACGTTGGCAATCCCTCCAAGAACAAAGCCTACAAGACCTTGGGCCTAAACGTAGTGAGTTCCACTGCCACCGTTTCCGAGAATATGCTCCTATATCTTAAGGACCTAGGCTGATGTATGTAATCGTCGTAGGCTGTGGGCGCATCGGTCTTCACCTGGCCAAGGCTCTCCTCGCCGTTGGTCACGAGGTTACCGCCATCGAGAACGACCCTGTGCGGTGCCACAACGTTGCCGATGAGCTGGGAAGCGTGGCCCTTCAGGGCGACGGGTCCTCCCTGGGTACTCTGAGGGAGGCCGGAGCTAGCCGGGCGGAGTTGGTTATCGCCGTCACCGACGCTGATGCGGTAAACCTCGCCGTGTGCCAAATGGCCAAGGGGATGTTTAACACCACCAGGACAATGGCTTTGGTCAAAAATCCCTCTCACGACGCCCTGTTCAGGCTCCTTGGAGTAGATAGAGTCATCAACAGCACCCATCTCATTCTCTCCAATATAGAGGAGGAGGTTCCCAGTCGGGCTCTTATACACCTGCTGGGCCTTCAGCGCCATAGCATGGACATTGTGGCCCTTTCTATACCGCCCGATGCCGCGGTAGTGGGCAAGTCCGTTAGTCAGCTGGTCATGCCTCCCAACAGCTTTATCACCCTGGTGGTAAAGGACGAAGGCCCCACCCTACCCCACGAAGACCTGGTGCTGCACGCGGGAGATGATGTGGTCGCCGTTACCGTTCCTGATGAGGAGCAGGCCCTCTACGAGACCCTTACGGGAGTGGAGTAGTGGCCCGGCGAGTAGCCTACCTGGGCCCACCAGGCACCTTTACCGAGCAGGCGGTGCGCCAGCACAACCCCCAGGCCGACCTCCAACCCTTTCCTAGTATCCCAGGTGTGGCCCTGGCCGTCGCCTCGGGCATCGCCGAGGAGGGCGTGGTACCCATTGAAAACAGCCTGGAGGGCTCCGTAACCGATACGCTGGACATCCTCATTCGTCAGGCCGGACTATTCATCCGTCGGGAGCTGGTCCTGCCCATTGAGCACTGCCTTCTGGTCATGCCCAACACCACAACCTCGGACATTCAGGTCATCTACTCCCATCCCCAGGCCCTGGGCCAGTGTCGCGAGTTCCTTGAGCGCTGCTTTCCTAAGGCCCAACTGGTGGCTTCCCTCAGCACCGCCGCCGCTGTTGGCGACATGAAGGAGAGCCAGCTGCCTTCCGCCGCCATAGCCCCCCATCGCGCCGCCCAGCTAAACAGCGTTGAGGTACTGGCCCGGGGGATTCAGGACAACTCCTCCAACGTGACCCGATTCGTGGTCCTGTCTGACAGCGACAGCCCCCCTACAGGTACAGACAAGACCTCCCTCTGCTTCTCCTTTGCCCAGGACAAGCCGGGGCTTCTCCACACAGTGTTGGGTGAGTTTGCCCGACGCGACATAAACCTGGCCAAGGTGGAGTCCAGGCCCTCCAAGCAGTCCCTGGGAGACTACATCTTCCTGATAGACATTCACGGCCACCGAGAGGACCCAGACGTAAAGGAGGCCATTGAGGCCCTGAGAAGCCAGTCGTCCATGCTCAAGATCTTCGGCTCCTACCCTCGCTGGGCTGAATAGGGAACCCCTTAACCCAGGTCCCCCCGTTTCCGCCACCGACCCCTCTATGGCATAATTGTTCTCTGTAAGCCCGATTTTGGGGGCCATGATTCCTCAATGCCCGGTGGTGCAGCGGTAGCACAGGGGACTTTGAATCCCCTGACCCTGGTTCGAATCCAGGCCGGGCAGCCACTAGATTTCGCCAAGGTGATTTAGGAAATGAAATACACAGTAATTGTTGAGAAAGGCAGAGAGTCGGGTTATGTGGCCTATGCGCCTGCTCTCAAAGGGTGCGTTTCCCAGGGCAAAACCAAGAAAGAGACCCTGAAGAATATCAGGGAGGCAATGGAAGCTTACGTAGAAGCGTTGATGGAGGATGGGCTTCCTGTGCCTACGGAGGTGGGAAAAGACACTGTGGAGCTTGAGGTTGCCGCCAGGTGACCAAGCTGCCTCGCGGACTCTCTGGGGCAAGGGTAAAAAGAGCACTCATTCGGGCGGGATTTTATATCAAGCGTCAGAAGGGAAGCCACATAGTTCTCAGAAGAGACGAGCCGTTTGCCCAGGTGGTGGTGCCCGCCCACCGAAGGATTGACACGGGGACTTTGGATAGCATACTGGATTCCGCTGGACTCACGGTAGAGGAGTTTTTGAAGTTACTCTAATGAATCAGGTCGAATCCAGGCCGGGCAGCCACCTTGCCGAGCGTTCGTAAAACTGCTGCGGATAACCAACTACAACGGATAGTTATTCAGCCTGCCGCCCCACGCCTGATAAGCGCCTTCGTAAGCTGATAGTCGGCTTCCAGGTTCATCCAAAAGCGGGCAGGAATTTCCGGCATAACCGTTTCCAGTTGTAACGCGGTCTCAGCGGTGATGGCCTTTTTCCCATTGATAATCTCATTTATAGCGTTAGCTGGCCGGCCCATGCGTTTAGCCAACTCCTTCTGAGATAAGCCCCGCGCTCCGATCTCCTCCGCAAGATACTCCCCTGGAGGGATGGCTATATCCGGATATGCATCAGGTTTAGTCGCCATGGTAGTCCTCCACGCCAAGAATGCGGACCGTGTCCTCCTCAATCATCTCAACTATGAGTCTGTAGTTGCCCGTTAAGGTCATCGCAAACTGCCCAGCACGGTCACCCCTTAAAGGGTGGAACCGCAGCGATCGGTGTCCATAAAGGTCGGTGAACTTATCGACCGACCGGATAACCGCCAAGCGCTGGAGGTACTTTCGGCCAATGGGCGCGCCAAAAAGGCGAGTAGCTTCTGAGAGGCTTCGGGCGGCTGTGGCCAATCGGCCCGCCACAAATTCGATATTCACCTATACACCTTATAGGTGTAGAATAGCCGAGGAAGACCCTTGCGTCAAGGGCGCCTCAGTAGAAGCCCTGACATCGGAAGACAGCTACCAGTCGCTGGAGGGTGACCCAAAAGCTCATGGTTCCATCTCGGCCGGGCAGCCAGATAAAAGATCCTCCCAATGTATCCGCAAACAAAAGCCAGCGGTCAGCTAGCCCTGTTAGGTCAGCAAGAGATTCCTAAAGACTGTACCCAGTCGCGTTACCGCAGCAGAGCCGCTGGGTGGCGCCGCAACCCTACCTCATCTGGAACAACGGCAAACGCTGGA
>JAPULR010000084.1 GCA_027294635.1 Chloroflexota bacterium
TGAGCGGAACAGAGGCTGTTTTAGATAGGAGGCCTTCGGGTGTGCCAGTCGGTGACCTCCTGGTAGGCGTGGCCCAAACGAAAGACGGTTTCCTCCTCCATGGGCCTCCCGACTATCTGCAAGCCCACGGGTAAGCCGTCCTTGAAGCCGCAGGGTACGGACAGGGCTGGCGCGCCCACCACGTTGGCCAGGGAGGTCAGCGTGCGGCGAGGGGTAAACATCTCCTGTTTGAACTCTTCTTTTGTGCCCAGCCCGGGCTTGTCGACAAGGGGAGGTGCCACGTCTGCTGAGGTGGGGAGCATCAAAAGGTCCACCGTAGTCATGAGGTCCAGGAACTCCTGGCGCAGGACCGCCCGTAGGCGCTGAGCCTTGTAGTAGGTCTGGGCGGGGATCAGGCTGCCAAGAAGGAGGGTTATGCGCATGTTGTGATCGTACTCGCTGAGCCGCTCCCGGACATACCGGTGATGAATGGTGGAACCCTCCAGATAGGTGATGGGGCTGGCGATTGCTCTGCCGTTCACTGCACCGGGCAGCGAGACCTCCTTGACGGATGCCCCCTGGCCTCTTATGACCTCTGCCGCCGTGAGGACGGCATTTCGTACCTCTGGGGCTATGTTATCTCCGTATACCTGCTCCCTCAGAATACCGACCCTCAGTCCCTTGATGTTGCCGTCAAGGAGGCTGACGTAGTCGGGCACTGGAGCCTTCCAGGTGTACCTATCCTTGGGGTCGTGGCCTGCGATAGCCTGGAGCGTCATGGCACAGTCTTTCACCGACCGGGACATAGGACCGATGGTGTCCATGGACCAGCAGGAGCCCAGCAGTCCATAACGACTTACCCTCCCCTGGCTGGGCCGCAGGCCGGCGATGCCGCAATAGGAGGCGGGCCCTCGTATAGACCCACCGGTGTCTTCGCCCAGGGAGGTGGCGCACATGAAGGCCGCCGTGGCGGACCCCGATCCGGCGCTGGAGCCGCCGGGCATTCGGCTCTGGTCCCAGGGGTTGGTGGGCGTGCCAAAGGGGTAGTGGTAGGTGTAGGCCATGGCGAACTCGGTTAGATTGGTCTTGCCCAGCAGAATGGCCCCGGCCTCCTTGAGTCTGGCCATCACCGTTGCGTCCTCCTCGGGGACGAAGTCGCGGATGATGTTGGACCCCGCGGTGGTGCGGACTCCCTTGGTCCACCACTGGTCTTTGACCGCCACGGGGATACCGTGCATGGGGCCCAGGTATCTTCCCGCGGCGATGGCTTTTTCCGCTTTTTGTGCCTCCTCCAAGGCTTCTTTGGCACAGACGGTGATGTAGGAGTTGAGCGTGGGGTTTAGATCCTCGATGCGGGCCAGGTAAGCCTCCACCGCCTCTACGGGAGAGACCTCCCTGGCTTTTATCTGTTCCGACAGCTCCGTGGCTGTGAGGAAGGTGACG
This sequence comes from Chloroflexota bacterium, assembly GCA_027294635.1. Lineage (GTDB taxonomy): Bacteria > Chloroflexota > Dehalococcoidia > Lucifugimonadales > JAPULR01. Next base: position 1,423 of record JAPULR010000084.1, read on the forward strand.
TCTGTCTTTTGCATCCTAGCTGCCCTCTTTGGGAAGGATGATGGGCAGAGGCTCCACCGCCTCCAGGCCGGGCGGATTGATCTCGTCTATCGACTCGATGATGGCGTTGAGGACCTCGGTGACCTCCGCGAGGTCCGGGTCCTTGATGTCTAGGCCCACGGCTTTGCCCATGGCTTTAACGTCGTCCTTCGACAGGTCTGTCATGGCGACCTCCCAAGCTGGTGTTAGGCGGGAACGAGGAGATTTTGTGCCTTTAGGCGGCGGATGTCAACGGAGAAGTTTGGGCAGTCGGGAATTTTAGCCCGGCACGCTCCGGAACTCATTGGTGGCGGTGATGAACAGCAGGGCCCCTATTAAAGCTGTGACAAGTGCGGCAGCACGCGTCACAGCAACAATGACTTGCCGTAGTGGGCCATTACCGTGGAAAAGCCGTCCCTGTCCATTAGCTGGTGCAGTCGGTCCATGTTGGCGATTACGTCTCGTCCTTTTTCTGTCATCGTATCCTTCCCAGAGCCGACCTTCTCGTGCGAACCAGTGGTTATTGTGGCTGGGCTTTGCCCAGGGATTCGACACCCGTGAGGGCCGGCCGTCAAATGGGTCACATTTTATGGTCTCCTACCGCGCCAGCCGATCATCGAATGCTCGCAGGGCGGTAAAGTACGGCTGACCTCCGACAATGTAACCGTCATTGTGGCCTGCACCCTCCACGGTATAAAAGTCCTTGGGCTCCCTGGCGGCATCAAAGAGCTTCCGCCCCGCGTCTATGGGAACCAGGTCATCTTTGTCTCCGTGCAATATGAGAATAGGGGCTTCCACCTTCGCTATCTTGGTCAGCGAATCGTAGCGGGCCTTTATTAAAGGCCAGATAGGTAGGAAGGGATAGGCCTGCCGAGCCATATAGCGTATGGAGGGAAAGGGTGACTCCAGGATGAGGCCGTAGGGTGGATGCCGAGTCGCCAGGTCTACGGCGACGGCAGCCCCCAGAGACCTGCCGTAGTAGACAATGCGCTCATGAGAAACATCGCTCCGTGAACGCAGATAGGCAAGAGCCGCGTCTGCGTCTAGGTAGGTTCCCTTTTCCGTTGGTCTCCCTTGGCTACGACCGTAACCCCGGTAGTCGAAGAGGAAAACGTTAACCCCCAGTTCATCATGGAGGAGCTTCAGGTTCTCCACCCGGTCGCCAATATTTCCGGCGTTCCCATGGAACCAGAGCCAGGTTACGTCGCTCCTCCCCGGCACAAACCATCCATGGAGCTCCTTTCCATCAGCGGCAAAGAAGGAGATATTTTCGAACGCCAGTCCATAGCGGGAGGGATCAGCTTCAAGTTTCTTCCGTGGAAAGTATATGAAGTACCGCTCGATCAGCCCAGTTCTATCGGCGATGAACAGCAGGGCCCCTATTAAAGCTGCGACAACTGCGGCAGCACGCGTCACCGTAACAATGGCTTGCCGTAGCTGGATCCGAGGTCTGCCGAGTTTGGATATGGTCACTGAGAGTACAAAACCTCCTAGTAACCATGATACCGACCGTTAGGATGACTGTATAGGAATCAGCCTGCTACGAGGCGGGGCTTGACACGTGACTCCCGTCTGGTTCCTTTTCGTAAGCCGTGGGTGCGGAATCGGCGTTAGAAAAGTCGTTAATTGGGAATCCCAGTGCTTGTCCTCATCGGGATTCCCAAGACTACCAAATCGCGGGTAGGGTATAGCCTAACTGCACCTATCTGCGGGTTGGTCGTGCTACTCCTGGCCGCCCTTTGTAGAAGTGTGGCCGCGCCTTTTGGAACAAAGGCAGATGAACTAGCCGCAGCCATTGAGAATAAAGTGCTGAGCGAGTGGTTTTAATTGTTGGAACGACCCGCTTCTGGACTATCTCCTTTAGTTTCTCGATGGTGTTGAAGTTAGTGAAGCGATAGGTGGCGCCTTGACCCTCAAGTTCCTGACGGTATTTAAGGCATCTGCCACAGAAAGAGTCTATTTCGGCCTTTATGACGACACGTGTCTCTTCAGGTGTTTGATGACCAAAGTTCAGCTGGTTGAGCGAGTATTGTAGCTGACCCCGTAAATCATTGAGGTAAATATCGGCCAAGGTATGACGCGGGCGCTGCTCTCCGTTCCATTCAATCTTTCCAGATGCGATCATTTCTTGAGACCCCATCCACTCCGCAGGATTCCCTTTGAATCCCCAGAGGTTGGCTTCCCTCTTTTGAAGGGCGGATATCGACTTACCAAGAAATTCAGGAATATTGCTGTCGAACCGATCAAGAGTCCCTGTATCGTATTCTGCGGTCTCTAACTCTCTCGTGACCCCTTGCCAGGTTTTTATTTGTAAATTTGTTTCTTTGATCGCCCGCCGAGTTTCCCATATCTTAAGCTGTCTGTTAGCCCATTCCCGAAGCCTCATTGTGCTCCCTCCCTACTCTTTTTGGTTTCCCCTCGCGTCGGTCGTCATGCCTTTCCCGGATTACCCCCTGTGGACCGGCGACCACGTGCTGATCTTGTCCGAATTGTGCCAATACAGGGATGAGAGACCTTCTGACGGGTCAGGTATCGCTTGCTACCTACCTAACCGCTGTTCCGCATATCGCTGAACGGTTCGCAACCTGTGCTCAGGTCTGCGGTATCTCCGGGTCTCTCCGACTATCAACCATGGCCCCGAATTCCGAGACAGTAGACTGGCACCTAGAACTTTACGTTATTGGCGCTGAATCAGCCCCAAAGGGCTCGTTACATAAAGTTTAGGGGTAAAACAGTAAGGATGCTATATCTTAAGCAACCAGAATGCTCTATTTTGAACATAATCAATTGACATAATGCGAAGGATAAACATTGAGAGTGCAAACTAGCGAACCCTATCTCACCGGCCTTGGACTCAGCCAAGAAGGAGTTCGACATAGAGGGCGGGGCCAGCGAATCGTCTTCTGTTTCTGGCGGCATCCTCTAGAATGTAGAGTCAGTAGCGGAAGACTGAAAAGTAGTTCGCTTGCGCGTTGACCATATGCGCGACGGCACCATTAGCATCAAGTAAGATCTATTAGCAGCCTGCGAAGTAGAGCGTCCAGTCCCTCTACGGTAGGTCAAAGAGAGTACCAAGACCGTTGCCCGTACTTCTCCGCAACTCGTCTGAATAGAGGACTACCGTTAGGTAAAACGCGGCCCGTTAGGTGCTGGAGTTGAGTTCACCTGCCCCTGAGCCTGACACGCCGAGGAACCCTTTGGTGTCGGCGATGAACTCCTGGGGCTTGTCCACATAAAACCACGGTTGTTTTTAGCCTGGGCCGGTGGCACGAACAACACTTAGCTCAGAAAATCATCGGGAATCTAGGTACCGCAGCCAGCTAAACCCTGGAGCTTGGGTCAGATCGACTCGCCCTCGGAGGAAGACTGTACGGCCATCTGAGAGGCTGGTTTTTCGTGGAATCTCCAAAAACAGGGTTTTAAATCAGATGAATACAGATCAGCGGTAAATTCGTAGACGTAATAAAATGGAACCGCAATCTTAACTTTTCCATAATTTTGGCGTCAAGGAGCCTGCAGCTTTATGTCCGATAGAAAAGCTAGATATGAAAGAAGACAGCGAGCTCGGAGTCGTAGATTCGATGAGTCTCGAAAAGCCAGCCGGTGGTATACGATCAAATTCATCCTGGTCGGGTCAGGAGCCCTGCTTCTAGTGGTCCTAGTCATCGGCGGCGTCCTCCTGTTCGCAAGCACACGAAAAACGTTGCCACCCACTTCCTTTAGCGTGGGTCACTCTGAGGCTTTTCCTCCTCAAAAAATCAACAGTGAACCCATCCCCAGGCGAATCCAGGAGCATGTCATGGAACGTGGTGGGAGTCATCTAGATGGCAGCATGTTGGTGCAGTACAACTGCGAGGACTACGATTGTGAGCCGGACCTGGAATCGAAGCTAGAGGACATAGTTCGAAACTACCCACCACAAGTGTACTTAGCTCCTTACCCAAGGATGGACGCTATGATCGCCCTGGCAGCACCCGGGAGGTTAGAGACACTTGATGGCTTTGACAAGGACCGAATAATTCAGTTTATTGAGAAGAACCTGAATAGGTGAATACCCCCGCAAGCCCCAACCGTGTCTACCCCACCCAGGGGTATCTTGTCTCCATCTTCCGCCAGTTTACTAAAACACTACCCGCAGTGTCCGCCCAGACTCCTGTGTAAGCCTTTAGGGCTTGCAAGGCAAGACATTATCTCCATCTCCTGCCCATTGACAGTCCCGGGGAGCTTGCCACGCGAAATAGCCGTGGCTTTTAGCCTTGCGAGTGGGAGGTAAACTCACCACGTACCTGAACTAATTCTTCGCCGCTCCGTCTCCACCGTTGCTGTGTTGCAACTGGCACCCGGTCTGGCCGAGGCAGATATCTCCTTTTTTGACTACAATGCCAACTTTTCCATTGAAGCCCCGCACCTGGAATAGGCCCCTTAGCCTCAAACCTTTCGCCTCAGGGATGTTTGCTAGCCCAGTACGCTCAGGAACTCCCTGGTAGCGGCGATGAACTCCTGGGGCTTGTCCACCGTCACCACGTGGCCCGCGTTCTCCACGTCCACGGAGCTGAACTTGGGGTTGGCCTTCTTCATCCGCTCGATGATGTCGTCGGATACCAGGATGCTCTCTTTGCCTCTTACCTCTAGGATGGGGCAGGTGATGGCTTCCAGGCTGCGCCAGTATCGGGCGATGTACTCCGGGTCCTGGTTGTCTGGGAGGGTGCTTTTGAAGAGGGCCGGGTCCGCCTTCCAGGCCCACTTACCCGTGGGCTGCTGCACCATCCGATTGGCCACGTCTTTGCGCAGGCGGGCTTCGGTGGCCCAGGGGTCGCCCTGCCGCGTCCAGGCAAAGGCCTCCTCAAAGGTGTAGAACTCCAGTGGCGTGGGAGGCCGGTTGGCCTGCTCACGCAAGGCGGCCTCGCTGCGCTCCGGAGCGATGTCCACGATGATGATCCGCTCCACCACGTCCTGATGGTCCGGGGTGTAGAGGAGGGCGTTCCAGCCTCCCATGGAGAGGCCTGCCAGGACCACCTTCTTCAAGCCCAGGGAATCTATAAAGGCGGCCAGGTCCTCCACGAACCGGTCCCGAGCGTAGCCGTCGGCGGTCCAGCCACTGCCCCCGTGACCCCGCTGATCCATGCTCAGCACATGGTAGTGGGGCGACATGGCCTGGGCAAACTCGTCCCAAATGTGGGCCTGGCCGGTGTGGCCGTGCATGCAGACCATGGGGGTCTTGCCCTCGGTCCCCCAGTCAAGGTAGCGCAGCCGGACGTTGTTGATGGTGATGAACTTTTCCTGGTATGTGACAGCGGTGGTCATTATCCTCTCCCTCACGCTGGTTTTGTATCTACCAAAGGGGAACGGTCTAGGCCCACATTTTAGCAGGGCTTACCGCATGGTACCAGGCTCATCGTTAAATTCCCGTCCACCTCAACCTCAACGAGGGCGCCACATCGGCAGAACGGGGCA
>JAPULR010000085.1 GCA_027294635.1 Chloroflexota bacterium
GGGCAGACTTTCCGAAAGCAGCCCAAGCATCGACCCTTGCTTGGCGTGGGATGGCATCGGCGAAGGAGAACCACGTCTGGTGGAACTACTATTACTACCGGACCAGAGCGTAAATGGCCCAAAAGCCGGAGTAATCCTTGACGGGATCAGGGCATCCATATATATTTCCTACCGTTCGGACCAGGTGCGGGGGCAATCGCTCTTGAACCCTTTCCCCAGGCCCCGGACTTGGAAGAACCGGATCATGAAACAGTGCCCGCGGCATTAGCTTCTAAACTTGTTAGAGAGCGAAAAATGACTACGCCAGATTACTCCGCGGATTTTTACCGGACCAATGCCCGCCAGTATGCCCAGGTGGCGCAGGAGTGGCGCCAGTCGGTCTACATCAAGAGTTCCCATCCCGGGCTGCAGCACGATTGGGATGCCTGGGAACGGCTGAGGCAGCTGACCACGGGTAATCGTGGATTGGATGCCGGCTGCGGCGCTGGGGCAAGGGACGTGTTCCATCTGTGGTCCCAGGACTACGACGTGGTCGGTTTCGACTCCGTCGAGGAAAACATCCAGGTGGCGCGGCAGCTCCACCCGGAGATAGCCGATCGCGTCTTTGTCGCCAGCCTCGGTGAGGCGCTGCCTTTCGATGATAATTCCTTCGACTTCGTGATGTGCAACGCCGTGATCCAACACATCGAACCGGAAGTAGTGCGGACGGTGGTGTTTTCGGAGCTGGCTAGGGTGCTGCGTCCCGACGGCGTATTGCAATTGATGTTCAAAAATGCGAAGGCGTCTTGACTATTTTCGATAAGGATTACGGTGTCGAGCGAAACTTCCAACTCTTTGATGGAGCTGAGCTGCTGGCAGTGCTAGAACTGGAAGGAGTGAAGCTGATCCATTCCTACCGGCCGGACGAGCTGGGGGGCTTCTTGTACTTCACAGATGGTAAGGGCGTAGACCACAGCCTTTTTTCACGGAAGCAGGCTGCAACTGAGTAAGCTCTCTATTGATGGGTGGCCTCGGACTAAAGCGGAGCCAGTTGCCAAATGCGGGCGCAGTAGCAACTAACCCTTATCCGGTATTCCCTTTGTCTTTCGTCTTCACCTTAGCGGGTCTGGAGAGAAGGAGTTCTTTTGGAGAGGGGGCATGATGAGTCAATTCAGAGCCTATTCGGATGACCCAGAGCAGGTCAATTAAATTGTCCGCACTTTCGGGTACTCGGCGATACTGCGGGCGGCCATAAAGCTGGACGTGTTCAACCTCCTCGAGAATCAAGACCTCAGTTCCGACGAGGTGGCCCAGCAGATTGGCGCTTCCCCCACATACGTCGCGCATTTTTGGAGTCTTGCGTGGTTTTGGAGTTGCTGGACAGAAAGGGAGACGGCTACGGAAATTCCTCCCTAACATCCCGATACCTGGTCAAGAACAAAAAAGAGTATGCCGGCGACCATGCCCTACACCACACCAACACTTGGGCGTCATGGGGCCGTTTGGACGAAATAATCAAGGAAGGAAAAACCCTTCTCCCCTACGAAACGGGATACGTGGATGAAGATCAATACTGGTCTAACTACATGATGGGCCAACACAACCGGGCTGCCAGCGGCCAAGCCTACCAATTGGTTCAAAATGTCGAGCTCAGCAACCGGAGCAAGTTGGTCGACCTGAGTGGAGGAGCGGCTAGCTACAGCATCGCCCTTTGCGAGGCCAATCCTCTGCTCAAGTCGGTAGTGGTGGACTGTAAAGAGCCCCTCAGAATCGCCAGGACCCTGGTGGCCGAGCACAACCTCCAAGACCGAATATCTTTCCTGGAAGGTAATGGATTTGAAGTTAATCTGACCCAGGACTACGATGCCGCTCTGATCTCCGGTGTCGTCCTCATCACCTCGGAAGAGGCCAGCCGCCGGATGTTCAAGCTGGCGTACGATGCGCTTGTGCCTGGCGGCATCATTATGGTCCAAGACTATATGCGCTTAGACCACAGCCCGGAAAGGAAAAAGTTGGATACGATGGAGAATTTGTACGTCATGGTTGCCTTCGACCCTGGAGCCCAGGATCGGGAAGGTGAGGAGGTAGCATCGTGGCTGGAAGATGCCGGGTTTATCAATCCCAAAATGATCCCCTTACCCACCCAACTCGCCCTGATTACGGCGGAGAAACCACCGGCCTTTTAATTTAGAGGTGTTCGGTCTGACTCCTAGCTTCCTTGGGTCTGCCAGGTCCATAATCAAGCACAGCTAAAGAATATTTGTGCTCGTGTGAAGGACTCCAAGGGGGTAGCGTGGATTTTGAGATCTGTTTGAAGCGGCCCAAAAGCTGCCAAACGCCAGCTTGCCGGGAGAGCGCGGGATTTTGCCGGTAAGATCGAATCCGGCTAACAGGGCAACGTCAGGCCGGAGGCATTCCGGGGTCGGGTGGAGTTGACTGAGCCGGTACTGGTAAAGACCTCTATGTTTAGGAAAACCGCCGTACGCTTGCGGATAATTTCTGGCTGTAGCCAGCAACTTCTCCATGGCAACAAGGTTCCCCCAAGCCAACCCGGACCCCAGTTTAAGTCCATGCCAAGAGGAAACCACCGCGGGAGTTGGGGATAGGTCAGATAGTTGACATACAATGCCTCCGTCGACTACCTTCTTCCTGACCCACCCGGCTAGCTATGACGTGGATCGAATTCGTTCCAGGATGGGTTACGATGAGCGGTTCAGACTGGGCAGGTATGCCGGTTCAGTACGTGCCCCAGGATTAGGAATAAAGTAGGACCTTTTTTCAACCACTAGGAAAGGAGAGAGAAATGGCGGAGATACTCGGGGTAGGCGCGACTCACTATCCTCCGGGGCTGGTTCCCGACGAGTACAAACCCTGGCCCCTGGCGAGAATGCTTAAAGGTGATCGAATTCCGGAACACATGAAGGATCCGGCCAATTGGCCCGAACCAATGCGGAAGGAGTGGGGCAATGATGAGGGCATCACGTCACATAAGGCCCACCGGGCCCGTATCTTCGAATCCTTTAGAAGGATTCGGCAGGAAATAGACGCCTTCAATCCTGATTTCATCCTAATTTGGGGAGATGATCAGTACGAAAATTTCAAGGAGGACATTATCCCGCCCTTCTGCGTTCTCGCTTACGACAAAATGGAATTCCAACCTTTCCACAGATTGGGGAGCAGGCCAAACATTTGGGAGGAGCCAGGCGACAAGATCTTCACTTCCCCAGGCCATCAGGAAGCCGGCAGGTACCTGACTCGAGGGCTGATGGAAGAAAGTATCGACATGGCGTACGCCTACCAGCCGCTACACGAGCAGGGATTAGGCCACGCCTTCGCCAATACCTTGTTGTTCCTGGATTTGGACCGAAAAGGGTTCGAGTATCCTATTTTGCCAGTAGCAGTCAACTGCTATGGCAGCAACGTTATTCGCATGAGGGGTGGCTCCAGTGTCGTTAGTGATGAGCCGGACCCACCCTCGCCCTCACCGAAGAGATGCTTTGAGATGGGACAAGCCACCGCCCGGGTTCTTCGGGACAGCCCTTGGAAGGTAGTGCTTATGGCGTCTTCCAGTTGGTCCCATGCCTTCTTGACCGAAAAGAATCATTGGGCCTACCCGGACCTGGAAGCAGACCGCGTTCTGCTGGAGCATCTTAAAAAGGGAGAATACTCCAAGTGGCGAGACGTCAAACTTGATGATCTGGTAAGTTCGGGGCAGCAGGAGGTGCTCAATTGGTTCTGCCTGGTAGGTGCCATGGCCGAGCTGAACCGAAAAATCGAGGTA
>JAPULR010000086.1 GCA_027294635.1 Chloroflexota bacterium
GGGAAGCGCTCCGGGTTGACCAGATCGTCGACGATCTCATCGTAGGTCTTCTCCTTGATGAGCACGTCCAATTCTTTCGGAGTGGCGCCGAATCCGGCGCGCCGCATCAGGTGAGCGATCTCAGAGCGGTCTGATTTCATGTACCCGTTCCTCCCAACTCTACTGGATCATTGTGGTTTTGGGCGAAGGTCCCGCGAAATCCAGCGTGGGAAACGCCATACCTGGGAACTTCTGACAGGGCTTTATTATATATCCAGTTGGTCCCAGCTTCCGAAACATCTGAGCCACATTGAAAGGAGCACACCGGGAATTCAGGTCAAGCGCTCTGGTATCGGCAGCTCCGCCAGATTGCTATCCTGGCCCAGACCACCCTGAACCCGAATTTGGGGATACTGCACCATCTCACGAGACGAGGCTAATAGGGAGCCCTCCTTTCCGTACGCTTCCGTCCGCCAGCCGGAACCATGCAAAACTATACAGTACCCAACTTCATGATAACCGCCTCAACCCTCAGGATGCCCAAGCCTACAACGATCGTGGTTCAGCCTACAGAAACCTTGGTGAATACAAGCAGGCCCTTGGCCTCGTTAGGAACGCCGCCAGCATCGCCGGAGGCCAAATACAGTTGCCGGTACTGGGCTGCCGGTAGTTTAGGAACCCCCGACCGCCTTCGCCCAGCCCCTGGACCGCTCAAGCGCCAACGCTCTGGAAGCCAGGTGACGTTATGGGCGAGGCCGTAGCGTGGCAATGGCCTTAGGGTTCAGGATGTATTTCAGCCAGCGAAGGAGGGAGGTGGTGGTCGCGCACCACTTCCCGCTTGCTTGAGCCGGAGTCGAAGCATAACAAAGCGCAAATTTTAGGTGTCAACTTGCGTCCAGATTTATGATTTTCACTTACACAAACTTCACACGAAATCATCCGGGCGTATCTGGTTATTTTACATCCATTTGAACGAAGCACTTACCCTACCTAGTACCTACTATTTGGAGATAACCTAGCATATGCGTCACGGGGGGTATGATCTGGAGCGGTAGGACCGAATTTCATCTCATCTAGATGGGGGTCTGATGGAAGAGGTGATAGCTCGCCCGACGGAAAAGCTCGGACTTAAAGATGAGCTTGGATGAAAAAACCTGACCATCCGGGTAGCGCCCGCCCCTAATCCTTGGGCTTCGTCCCGGTCCCGGCGAGGTCGGCAGCACCCTGCTAGGGATCCGGAATCACTATGGAAAAGCTCTCTTCTTTCCAGCCATTGAATCCCGGCGCCATGTAGGTGACGTTGGTGTAGCCCATTGCTTTAAGTGTCTGCCCTGACAGGGCAGCTCGTCCTGTGCCCATTCAATAGGTTCCGATGCAAGCATCCTTGTCCGGTACTATCTCTTCCACCCGTATAACTCAGCTGTGGCGAGATAGTCGCCATTGTCATCTATGCCCCCAGCAATCAGGACTCTTCCATCCGCCAACAATGTTCCCACATGTCCAGAGCGGCTCGTCGTCAAATTGCCAGCAGGGGAGAATTCTCCCTCAACAGGATTAAATATTTCCGCCGTGGTTAGTGAGGAGCCTCCAGTGACCAGGACCCTGCCGTCTTCGAGCAACGTTGATGTATGGAGAAATCGCCTTGTTTTCATGGGACCTGTAGAGGCGAACTGCCCAGTTGAGGGGTCGTATAGCTCGGCAGAAGCGAGGGAAGTCTTAGAGTCCCTCCCACCAACAAGAAGTAGCCTACCGTCCCTAAGAATCGTGGCGGTATGGAGGGCTCGTTCTGAATCCAAGTAACCGGCAATGGTGAAGGATTCCTCAGCCGCATCGTAGAGTTCGGCCGAGGCAATCGGAGTCAGGTAATTGTAACTGCCCCACCCACCTACAACCAGGATTCTGCTGTCCAAAAATCAGGTTGCAGTGGGGCGAATGCGAGCGTGGATCATGTCGCTTGTACGAGTTATGTCCCCGATGGAAGTATAGTAAAGTTGTGCTCCCCGAGTTATAAATCTGGGGCCACCACCGCCTACAAGTAATACCCTATTATCCTCTGTGCTAGCTGCGGCATGGGAAGACCGCGATCCGCCCAAGCTAGAAGAGAGGGTGAAATCGCCCGTCCTTGGGTCGTATAACTCGGTGGAGGTAAAATAGCGCCGCTCGCTCTTCCTTCCCGCAATTAGCACCTTGCCGTTAGGCAGCAGGGTAGATGTATGGGGTCCACCTTGCTGTTCCCATACTACTTGTCGAGATGAATCGGTTATCGGAGGATTTGAATCCCTCTGAATCTGTCATCCCGATGATCTCCAAAATGCAGGTCGAGAATTAGACCATCGGGGTAATCCAGCTCTATGTGGTCTAGCGTGCTTCTCTCATACTCTTCTGCACCCATCCCCGGATAGCCCCTGACCAGCACCGCTCCTACCCCACAGGACTTGGGCACTTCTCAGTCCTGCATAGGTAGCCATTTCTTGGGCAGTGCGGGTCTTCCCAATGCCCGGTTCTCCCACCAAAGTCAGCAACCTACCTCGGCCTGAAAGGGCGTCCTCTAGGGCGGCCTTAAGTTCTCCCATCTCCCGCTGCCTACCAACAAACACGCCGCCAGCCAGGCTATCCAGAGGCTGAGGCTCTTCTACCGAAGATTTAGCGGCGGCGGTCAGGTCCAGACCGTCCAGGGCTGCCAGAACGTCAGAGGCCGACTCGGGACGTTCCGACGGGTCTTTCGCCAATAGGCGTAATATCAATGCCTCTAGCGAACGCGGGCACTGGGAATTGTGCCAGATTGGAGCCACCGGAGGCGTGTTGATATGCTGGCCGATGATGGCAACCGAATCGTCGCCCAAGAAGGGAGGTCGCCCGGTGACCATCTCGTACAGCATCGCGCCTAACGAGTAAAGGTCAGCGCGGGGCGTCACCTCCCCGCCCATGGCCTGCCCGGGGGCATGTAGGAGACGGTCCCCACCATCATTCCTTCGGTGGTCAACCGCGACCGGTCTATAGCTACTGCTAAACCAAAATCGCCAATCTTGGCCACACCATCACCGGTGAGCCAAACGTTGCCCGGCTTCAAGTCCTGGTGGACGATCCCCCTAGAGTGGGCGAACTCCAAGCCACGGCAGGTCTCCTTGGCTATTTCGATGGCCTGTTCCAGTGGGAGGCGATGGTCAGTGGCGTTTTCGATGACTCCCTCCACATCGCCGCCGCCCATCAACTCAGTGACCATGTAAGGTTGGCCTTCGTGGTCTCCCAGGTCGAACACAGTGACTATGTGAGGATGGGAGCCTAGCCGACCCATCGCCTGAGCCTCACGCGTAATACGCGTACGGGAGACCTCGTCCAGTCCTTCGGTCTTGATGAGGGCGAAGGCTACTTCCCGGTCCAGAGTCGTATCTTGTGCCAGGTAGACCCGCTTCTTGCCCCCCTCTCCTAACAAACGCTTGACCTCGTAACGTCAGTTGGCGAAGGAGGTGGGCTGAAC
>JAPULR010000087.1 GCA_027294635.1 Chloroflexota bacterium
CCTTTGACGATGCCCGGGCTCCACTGCGCCTTCTCCACAAGGACATGACTCTTGTCGACCAGATGGCCAAGGAAAATCAGGTGCCCCTCTATGCCGGAAGCCAGGCAGTCGAAATCTTTGAGAGGGCCGCCGAACAGGGGCTAGCGGAGATGGACCTCAGCGCCATCGCCCTCGTGCTGGAGAAGGAGGCCGGGGTGGAGGTATCATAGCTGGCGCCGCCATCCGACCGGTAAGGAAAGGTCCAGAAGGGTCGGCCTTCGATCCCGTCTTCCCGACTGCGGGACAAGTCGGGACAGGCATGCTCATGGTTCGACGGGCTCACCACGAGCGGACTTATCAGTTGGGTCCTTAACAACTACCTAGCCAGCCGTCGCAGGTACATGCTCGCCAGGTCGACGAACATCACGAGGATCAGGTACCAGATGAGCAGCAACGCCACGTCGGTGTAGCGGAAGAAGCTCATGTCCAGCCGGAACTCCCGGCCCAGCCCCCCGGCGCTTACCAACCCCACCACTATGGTGGTGCGGATGACCACCTCCCAGCGGTATAGCAGGTAGGTCAGGAACTGGGGCAGCGCCTGGGGAAGGATACCGTAAGCCAGCACCTGAAAGGCGCCCGCCCCCGATGTCCGCAGCGCTCTAGCGGGCCTGGGGTCCAGGTTCTCCACCACCTCCGCCGACAGCTTCCCTAATATACCGTAGTTGTGCAGCCCCAGGGCGATAGCCCCCGGCAGTATGCCCGGCGAGAAGGCGAAGATGACGATCATGGCCATGATAAGCTCTGGTATCCCCCGGGTGAATATAAAGAACCCCCGCACCACAAAATATAGACCCTTCCAGAGGGGCGAGCGGGATGCCGCCAGATCACCCATGGCCACATTGCGGGCCGCCGGAAGGAAGGTGATGAGCACTCCCGCTCCGGCAATCCCCATGGCCAGCACGCTCATGGCCAGGGTCTCGTAGGCCAGCTTGCCCGCCTTTCCCCACTCGCCTAGCTGTAGAAAAGCCGGTGTTCCCGCCTTTCCCTTTCCCGCCAGCTCACCAAGAAAAGAGGCCGCCCCCTTCCACGTCTCCAGCTTGAACAGGTCCCCGAAACCGCTGTCGCCGTTGGCCAGGATGTAGCCCCAGGAAGCCATCGCCAGAACCAAAAAGCCCACCAGGGAGACCCGAATCGGATTCAGCCGAGGCTTTCGTTCAACCCTTCCCCCGTTTATGCCCACGTCCAGGTTCACTGGGTCAGGGACCTCCGCAGCCAGGTGCTCCATACGTCCACCAATAGGACCAGGCCTATCAGAGCGTATAGAAGCGTCCACACTTCGTTGTAGAACAGGTCGCCAAGGGACAGCTGTATCTGCATCCCCAGACCACCTATGCCCACGAACCCCATGATGGCCGCGGCCCTGATGGCGCACTCAAACCGGTAGAAGCTGTAGCTCAGCATGTCTGGCAGGGCCATGGGGAGCCGGCCATAGAGGAGCACCTTCCATTCCGAGGCGCCCGACGATCGCAGGGCCCGCAGAGGCTCCTGGGGAACGTCGTTGAGGATGTCGGCGTAGATGCGGCCAAGGATTCCGCCGTAGGGGATAGCCAGGGCCAGGATAGCAGCCATTGGCGAGAGGCCCAGGGCGACCACAAAAAGCCACGCCCATACCAGCTCATGGATGGCGCGGAGGAACCCCAGCACAATCCGAAAGCCCGCCACCTGGGCGACTCGCCTACCAGCAGACTTCGCCAGAACACCCGAGGCCAGCACCCCAAGGGGAAACCCCAGGAGCACGGCCAGGCAGATCCCGGCCACGGCGTAGGCTACCGTTGTCCAGGCGGACCCCAGGGTTAGGCCAAGAAATGATCCGGATAGCTCCGGGGTAAAGGCGGCCTTAAAGAACTCGCCAATGGCCGAGAGGCCGCCTGGGTGGACGATTGAGCCTGTCCAGTTAACGGAGGTGAGACTCCAGATAAGGGCGACGCCCAGAAGGAGCGTAAGGAGGCCTCGACCCCGAAAGAAGCTATCTTGCGTCCTATACCTGGGTCTCTGTAAGGTTGTAGAGGCGATAGAGGACCTCATTGGTTAATTTATCCACCGGCAGGTCAAACTGCAGTTCCCCATTCCGGAGGCCAATAGCTCTGGAAAAGAATTTCCGGGTCAAGTCTATGGAGTGGAGGCTTGCCAGCAGGGTCTTGTTGGACTCGGAGACTATGGTGGTAAGAAGCTGCATCAGGTCTTCAGCCCGGGCCGGGTCCAGCGAGGCTATCGGCTCGTCGGCCAGCACCACTTTCGACTGCTGCACCAGCAGCCGGGCCATGGCCACCCTCTGCTGCTCCCCACCGGACAGGTGGGACGTCCGCTCGTTCAGCTTTTCCGGAATCCCCACCCTTTCCAGGGCGCTCTGAGCCAGGTGTTTCTCCCTGGCAGAAACGAGGGACGCCAGAGAGCGCCAGAGACTCCAGTGACCAAGCCGACCAGCCAGGATGTTGTGTACCACCGCTAGATGGGGCACCAGGTCTAACTGTTGGTGCATTATCCCCACCAGGCTGGCCAGCTCTCGACCGGAGCTCATGTTGGCAAGGAGGTTGCCCTCAAGGGCAATGGTCCCCTGGTCGGGTTGGACTACCCCGCCGATAAGATGAAGCAGGGTTGTTTTACCGCTGCCGCTGGGCCCCAGTACGGCAACCCTCTCTCCCTGCTCAACCTCCAGGGACAGCGGCGCAAGGGCCAGGTTACCCTGGTAGCTCTTGCCTACCCGGTCCAACACCAGCATCGGCGCAACACTCCGGCCGTTTATTGACGAGGTCATTCCACCATTCCCAGGTTTCTGGCCACGTCTTCTATGGCCCGGTAGCTGTCGTTGCTGGTCTCTATGAAAGTGTCGGTCTGGAAAGCCTCAAGGGCCTCTCTCTGGCTGGGGTCGTTACCCATATCCAGCAGAGCGTCCTTTAGTCTCTGGGTAAAGCCACCGCCGAAAGTCTCGTCCAGGTCCGGTCTAACGGACCAGTTGTAATCGTAGTAGGGCGGTGTTATCTCCAACTCCCTGACCTTACTGAGGTCAACCCTACCCTTGGATATCGCATTGGACCAGACCGCCTGGTTAAGAGCACCCGCCTGGAAGGAGCCACTCTCCACCAGCTTCCAGGTTGTATGGTGGGAGCCGGAGAAGTTGGGCAGGCCGTTCAAGTCCCTTTCAGGGTCTACCCCCGCCTGAAGAAGGTAGTGCCGAGGCATCATGTGGCCGGATGTGGAGCTGATGCTCCCAAAGGTAAAGGTTAGGCCCTTCAAGTCCTGAAGGCTTTGGACTGGGAGGTCCTTCCGCACTATGAACACCGATTGGAACTCCGCATCCCTGGGCCGCTGAGCGATGGCCTGGGCGCCCGGGACCGCTTTCCTGGCCTGAACGCCGGTGAGCCCGCCAAACCAGGCCAGGTGAATGTCCGCGTTATCAAAGCCCGTTACCACCGCGGCGTACTCGATGCTTGGCTTGTACTCAACGTCCACCCCTAGCTTCCTACTCAGGTAATCGGCAATACCATCAAACCGTCGCACAAGCAATGACGTGTCCTGGTCAGGGATGCCCCCTATAAACAGCGTTTTGCCGGACCCCGAATCGCCGTCTGAGCCGCAGGCAGCCAGCGCCAGTCCCAGCAAAAGGGGAGAGATCAAGGTCAGCCATCTCCGAATATCCACCAAGGCAACCGCTCCTTTTGTCCTGTTATCACAAGTTTGGGAATAGTGAGCCATGGCGCACAGCGCCAACGGCGCCCAAGCCTGGATACGGAGCAAGGATGTGCCTACAAAGATAAGGAACTACCGCGGTGGCTAAACTGAGGGACGTGGGAACTTGCAGGACGCACCTCGCCCGGTCCAGGCGCGCCCTCAAGTGAAACCTCGGGGAAAGCTAACGTTTAAAGTGTTGAGAAGCATTAAGTATAGGCAATACTAATACTTACCATATATTTTAGTCAATATCAGATGGAGAGGGTAGGAGGGGTGCTTCCTCTCCACGTTGGCATATTGAAAGAGCTACACCTCGCTGATACCGATGTCCTGGAGCTGGTGACTTCTAGCAGACTGATGAAAAGTGGGGAGTGTAGTCCCGACAACTCGCGATTGCCGGGAGTCTGAGAGCCTGCCCTGAGCATCGTCGAAGGGGTGGCCCTTAGGTACAAATTCTTCCCCCTTCCTGGCCGGGAAGGGGGTCAGGAGGATGGTCGGAAGGTGTTTCGGCGATCTTCTAGACTGACCACCGGTACGTCGCGATGTCGGAGGAGCGCACCTCAAAGTGCTTCACCCAATACTCGCCGGCGTAAAGATGGTCCGCCGCCCGGGCGTTCTCCTGCCGTTGTGGACTCTTGTCATAGTTTTCTACATCTTCCTGGGTGTCCCAGTAGGTAATGGAGACGCCCTCATCGGGGTTTTCCGTGCTGCGCAGCAGCTGGCGTCCGCTGAACCCGGGCATCTTCTCGCCCAGCGCCTGGATATTCTTGTTGTAGTGGGCCTCGTACTCCTCCCACCTTCCCGGCTTGATCTTGCCCCAAAAGATTCTGACATACATGACGCCCTCCCTTCTCCATCGTTGCGAATAAGTGATATCTGTTCGAATGATGAGGTTCCAACGACCAGGAACCGCTCTCAACTCCTACCCCATCTCCACGTCCCGATCCAGCAGAAGACAAGGCTCTCCCCACTGGCGAGGGCTCTCCAGATCCCATGGCTCCTCGTTTTCCGCGGTCTTAAGACGTATACCCTGGTCTCCACCGTAGACGAGGGTCACTGCTCCCTCCCCCGAGTCCGTCACCAGCACGGCGTAAGCCTCACAGGGCCCGGATTCGGACCAGCCCGTGACCTGGCATGGGAGGTTATTGCCCTGGGGGTCCGGCGCCATCACCCTCGACACCCGGGTTGGAACGCCGAGGGTCTCAAACATGCGGTTGAGAGGCCAACAATTGGGCCCCTCTTCTACATCTACCTCTATATACATAGGAGTGGACTCACTAAGCTTTACTCCACAAAGGTATCATTCGACCCCGAACCTGGCAACGGTCCCTTTTGACCCAACCACGCCTATCTCAGCATTGACACTACGCAATCACGATGCTAGACTTACGAATTAGGTTAGCAATCCACTGGTTGGACTGCTAAAAACGTGAACAACGGAGAGGATAACCGTGCCCCGCTATGACTACGAATGTCTCAGTTGCGGCCACGTGTTCGAACTGAGGCAGAGCTTCAGTGCCGATCCCGTAGGAACCTGCCCCCAGTGCGAAGGTCGCTCCCGACGTAAATTCCACGCTGTGCCTGTTATTTACAAGGGCTCAGGCTTCTATACCACTGACTACGCCCGCTCCAATCTCTCCGCCAATGGAACGGGCTCCAACTCCTCCGAAAGCAAGGAGGAGACCGAGAAGACCGCCACCAAGGGGAAGAAAGAGGAGTCTGCCAAGGCTACCTCCTCTGAAAAGAAGACCGATTCAGACAAGACGGCCTCCAGCAGCTCCAAATCCGAGGGGTAGGCGCATTGCGAGCCCTCCTCCAGCGTGTGGTGGGGGCCTCGGTTTCCATCGAAGGTGAGACAGCAGCCAGCATCGGTCGTGGCCTCGTTGTTCTGCTGGGCGTATCCCGACAGGACACCGAAGAGGATGCACGATACCTGGTAGATAAGACCCTCAACCTTCGCCTATTCCCAGACGGCACCAGCCACTTCGACCGCTCCGCCCTGGACATCCAGGCGGAGCTTCTTGTTGTAAGCCAGTTCACCCTCTACGCCAGCACGCGCAAGGGCCGCCGCCCCGATTTCACCGACGCCGCACCACCCCAAGAGGCGGAGCCCCTGTACGAGCAGACGGTGGAGATGTTCCGAGAGTCGGGTCTAAGGGTTGCCACCGGCCGTTTTAGGGAGCTAATGACCGTGACTATACAGAACGAAGGTCCGGTGACCCTGATGCTGGACAGCGCCGACAGGTTCAAGCCAAGGCGAGGCTAACGTCGGAAGGCTTTAGCAAAGGGACAAGATTACTCTCTGGTTCTTAGAAGAGGCCATCCACAAAGCCAATCTCATAAATGAGGAAGCCTCCAAAGAGGATGCTTAGGGTCCCGACGCTAACCTGGGTAGCGGAATTCAGGCCGGGCAGACGGTTGGCCGAGAATGCGAAGGGGAGACTTATGAAGATGGTCATTATGCCCATGCTCAATACGGAACCCACCCCAAATACTAGGATGTATACCATTCCCGCCAGAGGGGACTCGATAGAAGCAAGCACTAAGAGGGTCAAGGCAGCGCTTCCAGCTAAGCCGTGGACCGCTCCTATTAAGTAGGACTTCTTCCTCAAAAATGGCTTGCCAACCCCCCTAACCTCGTGATGCTTTGGGGTGTGGCTCGGGTCCTGGAGGTGGGAGTGGAAGTGGTGATGGGCACTCTCCTGATGGCCGTGGAGATGCTTATGCACCCTTTTTTTCCGAAAGTTGTATATCACCTGAGCCCCAAGGCCGACGAGCATTATCCCGACGAAAAATTCCAGCAGCAAGGCCAGACGGTCGGGTATGGTCAGACGGAGGGCAATGATGACTACACCTATCAGCAAAAGGGTGGTGGTGTGCCCAAGTCCCCAGGACACGCCTACCCAAAAAGACCTCAGAGGATTTTTGTACTCCCTAACAATGGTAGATACCGCTACCACGTGGTCAGGGTCCAGAGCGTGTCTTAGCCCAAGAACCATTCCCAGGCCCAGGGCTGCAAGTAAGCCAAGCTCGGCCAGTTTATCTTCCATGCTATATCCTTCTTACTGGTAGTGACACTTCATGCTTCCTAAACTTTCGCTTTGTCCTTCGACTGACAGACCGAACAGATGCCAGTGACGGTGAAGTTGTCAAGGTCAGGCTCAAAGGCGAACTCTCTCATCAGGGTCTCGCGGAACTCGACCAGGTAGTCCGGCGCCAGGTTGTAGGCGCCACCGCACTCACGACACACCATGTGGTGGTGACGCCCATCAGGGTCCGTAATCTCAAAGTGCAGCCGATCCCCTATGGCCACCTCGGTCACCACGCCCATTTTTTTGAACAGATGCAGCGTGCGATACACGGTGGCAATATCCATATAGGGGTAGGACTCCTTGGCCTGACGGAACACCTCGTCTACCCCCAGGTGGCCCTCGCCCTGGGCCACGGTGTTGAGGATGAGGAGGCGCTGAGGGGTCAGACGCACGCCCTTTCCCCTTAGCTCTTCCAGTATGTGCTGGTGTTTCACTGCGCTACTATAAGCTCTTGCAAACGTTTGCGATTACTAATTCTAGTGCCAAACAAACGATTGTCAAGGATAGAATTGGCATTTACACTTAGTTCTCCAAAAGTTGACTGCCCTCATAGTCCCCACTACAATCGCCCAGGCTTTGCGGTGGTTTCCGAACCTACCAGCAAGTTTCTTGATAGGGGGGCAGAAATGCTAAAGGGCGTCCATCACGTTACCTACATCGTTGAAGACGTACCCAAGGTCGTAGATTTCTTGGAGCAGAGCTTCGGCCTCAAACCGGTCGACGTCATAGACAACCCCAAGCGCGGACTAAAGGAAGCCTATTTCAAGATAGGCCCTACCATAGTTGACTTCTTTCAACCTATGCACGACAGCGCCGACTTTGCTCAGTTTCTCAAGGAGAAGGGACCCGGCATCTCCCATGTGGGATGGCAGGTGGAGGATATAGACGGAGTGGCAGATCGCTTGGTGACACAAGGCGTCAAAACGAGGGATGGTCGGCGGGGCACCGTTAGCCCCCATGGCTACAAGACTCTGAGCATAGACCCTGCCAACGCCGCCGGTTTCCTGTTTCAGATGGCGGAGGGAGAACTCCAGCACTAGGCCGCCCTTCGCTATCGCTTCCGACTACGTTGACTTACGCTGCCTCTCGGCCTGCCGGATAAAATGACGCAGCAGGTCCCCGTCAAAGCCTAGCTGGCTAGCTTTCTCGGCGTCAGCCTTGGCCGTATCGTCGTCGCCCAGATAGGTGTTGGCCAGCGCACGGATGGCGTAAGCCGAAGGGATCTGATCGTTTAGCTTTATAGCCTGGTCGACATCCTTCAGAGCCTGCTGAGGTCTCCCCAGGTCCCACAAAGAGGCGGCCCGGTTGTTGTAGGCATCTACATGGTCCGGGTTTAGCTGGATCGCCTGGGTAAAGTCCTCCACCGCGGGCAGATGTTCCTTCAGGTGGATGTAGGCCAGGCCCCTGTTGTAGTAGGCCTCGGCGTTTTTAGGATCCAGCCGCACTACCTGGTCGAAGTCCCTGATGGCGGCCAAGGGCTCCACAAGCTGACCGTATATCACCCCGCGACTGTAGTAGGCGTCGGCGTCATCAGGGTTGTTCTCTATGGTGACGCTGAGCTCTTCTACGGCACTCTGAAGGCGAGCTATCTCGTTGGAGCCGTCGGGTTGAGGTTGGGGGTTCTGCATCTAAGTGGAGCTTCGCTCTGAGATTAGCTTTCTTACCGGCTCCCGAAAATGATTTGTCCATTCCTGATTAAAGTCTAGCGTTGCTACCAGGGAGTTTAGTAACATGCCATGCAGACGGAACTTTGGAATTCTACGACCTCTTGCACTCTGTCTAACAGCTTCAACAAGAAAGTTGCAGTACCACTTACCTTTAAAAATTCTGTCATGCTGGTTAGCTTTGTAAATTCTGTCTACAGTTTTAACTGTGCGTTCAAAGGATGTCTGGAATCCCTGCAAACTTTCGCCAGACAATTTCATGATTCGGTATTTCAAACTCCGTAGCTTTAACTCCGAGACTGGTCCAAAGGGTCCAGTATTGACCTCTGATGTATTTCTGGAGAAATGAGAGCCTGCGGACTTTAAATTCTTGCGACAATACAAACATATGACTACCCAATCCTTCCAATTAGCCGCTGCTCTACTCCGCCACTCATCGGAGTCTCCAAGCGTTTCGGAAACTGCGCCTGTCTCCAATCGACCTGCGATAGCCGCTGCTTTTGCTAAATTCCCATGTCTGAAATAATAAGATTCAACATCGTATGTTTGAGTGTACACCAAGTGCGGTGAACGGAGTCTAATTCCTAATATGTCGTCGACATCCTTGTCCAAAAAAAAGATACATTTAGAATTTTTTCCTTGGAATTCCTGACTTAGAGCTTTCGATTTCCTTAGGTACTTGAAGATTTTGATTAGAACATCTTTTCCACCGCCGCCCTCGTAGACCTCTTCAGCCGTTATCACACACCAGTCACTTAATGAATCAACGTTGGTGTGACGAATGATATTGTCGTAAAAATACCGATCTTCATATCCTTCTACAAATACGAAAAAGCAGATTCGGGACATCTGTATCCGCCTCCGAACTGCCTTGATAGAATGCCTAAGTCTGTTCAAAGTCTGAAAATCTTGTTATCTGGAATCTCCGCCATGATTTCAGGCGAATGTGAGGCTAGAATTAGCTGTGTATTGGGGTTGAGTTGCTGCATATCGCGAATTAGTTCTCTTTGCCAATCAATGTGCAATGACATCTCAGGTTCATCGATAAGAAGTGAACTGATATCGGCTCGGAGTGCTTCAATGAAGATCCTTAGAACCTGCTTTTCCCCCGACGACAATGAAACAAGACCTATGTTTTGATTATCGTTCGTCATAACCCGAATTTCCGTATCAGTAAAGTTGATAGCCTTGTTTCCGCTAAACATACGCCCAACTAAGTCTTCCACTTCCCGGCGAGATTGAGAAGCTTTTTCCACTTCCCGCTCAACAGAATCTATATCCGCTACTACGCTCCGAAATTGCGGTTCTTCTGTGAACTTTCGCACAAACCTCTTTCTACTCCCCAACACACCTTCGGCCCCTTGCCGATGAAGAAAAGTTGATACGTTGTCGTATGCTTTGTCTGCAATTAAATCTTCAACATTACTTTTTGATATTTTAGCTTTAGCTGAACCCGTAAGCA
Source organism: Chloroflexota bacterium (assembly GCA_027294635.1). Classification (GTDB taxonomy): domain Bacteria; phylum Chloroflexota; class Dehalococcoidia; order Lucifugimonadales; genus JAPULR01. The sequence continues at coordinate 9,927 of JAPULR010000087.1, forward strand.
CGCCCTTTAGAATATTGGTAAGTCCCCTGGTTTGAATGTTACGAACCTCGCTAAGCAGTTCATTGGAATAGCGGGTCCATAGCTGATCCAACATGCTAGCGAAGATTACGTCCCATTCGTTTTCTGCTTCTTCTTGGGCGCGCCTTTGAGCCGCCGGTAAGCGGCTGGGGACTCTTGTACTACCTGAAAACGAACGCGAGGCTGGTAAAAATATGTGCTTATAGGGGTTAGCAGTATCCTTGATGGAAGTGATAGTCTCCCATTCAAAGTCTGGTTGCTGTCGCGTGTAGTCCTGAGCATATTCTATCTCACTAGAGCTAAATAAACCTTCGAATTCGTCTCCAACGGCAATTACATCCCCTTCACTGTGCTTTTGAATTCTTCGTGTAAGTGTGCTTTGATGATCTTCCGAATAAATAACCACTTCGGCAGAATCAAAGGGTACTAATTTGATTGAGGTCGAAACATTATTAAATGCGGAGTCAAGAATTTTTAGCAATGATGTTTTCCCACTGCCGTTGAGGCCAAAAAAGATATTAACATCCCGATTTAGTTCAATTTCAAATGGCTCCGATCTACCCGCTAAGCCGGAGACCTTAAAACCTACTAGGTATGACATAACCACAGCTCCTGTGTCGTTAACTAAGGCCCGTTTGTTCTAAAGACTAACTTAGGTTAATAAGGCTACTTGAAATTTTACAACACTTCAATCTAAATGGTCGCTCCTCGTAGGAAAACAAAGTTCAACGTGCTTTACTCGCCTAAACTGTACTCTATCGTCTGGACTAGGTCTGTCAAAACCCTCTTGGCCTAGAAGTACTTGCTAAATTCCTAGAGCACGTTGGCCAGGTCTTCTTTGGCTGCCCCCTGGAATTCCGCGCCCGTCGCTTGAGCAATCATGCTGCCCCCGGCGGTGAACGCTAAGGGCCTGGATTCGTCCAGCGCTGTTGACTTCTCAGCGTACACCGGGTATTAGTTACTATCCTGAGACCGAATGAAACAGAGGTCAAAAGTGATGAAAGGGACTCGTCGAGTAGTAACAGGCCTTGATT
>JAPULR010000088.1 GCA_027294635.1 Chloroflexota bacterium
GACCAGAGGTTTGCGGTAACCATCACCCTGGGGGAGAGGCCTAACTAGGCAACGGAAAGGAGGCTTTAGCAAGGCGGTGGTCCACTTCTCAGATATGGCGATTCACTCCACAGTAGTAGGATATAAGATAGCGGATACAAACTACCTGGACGTTCCCTGTGGGACCATGGCCTCAGAACTCCAAATGGGATGGATCGTTATTTAGTGGGAGGAGTTTACGATGGCTATAGAGGCATACGTACTGATAGAGACCATTGCCGGTAAGACCCGCGAAGTGGCCAACTCCCTTTGCAAGGTCGAACATATAAAGGCCGTGGACATTGTGGCAGGGCCTGTTGATATCATCATTAAACTGGACGCTGTGGACATGACTGCCGTGGGGGAAGTAGTTTTCAATGAGATTCATGCCATTCGTGGCATAAACCGTACAATCACCTGCCTGGTGAAGTAGAGATTTGTTTGAGGCTGTCGGCCTGTTCGCCTAGACCGTGGGGCTTGAGCCTCCAAAAGACAAACACCGACACTCGGATCGGTGTAGGGCATTGCCGTAACACCCTTAGTCTCTCCCAATGGGCGCCTCGGGAACGACGAACACCATCCAAGGCCTTGGCCTGAATGAGTACTCGCCGTCCTCTTCGCCTTAACCTGGAGATTGCCAAATTATGACGTCATCAAACAGGCCTGCGCATGACATTGACGCAGAGCATACCCCGGATGCTATTCGAAAACGACTCATGGCTGGGCCTACTTACAGCTACCTCCGCGACTTCGTTTTCGGCGCGATCGACGGCACGGTGACTACCTTCGCTATCGTCGCGGGGGTGGCGGGAGCAGACCTTTCGACAGCCATCGTTCTCATCCTTGGCGTGGCCAACCTCGTAGGCGACGGTTTCAGCATGGCAGCGAGCAACTTCCTCGGTACCCGGGCTGAGCAGGAGATCCACCAGCGGACCAGACGAACGGAGGAACTTCACATAGCCCTTATGCCTGAGGGAGAGAGGGAGGAGATCCGTCAGATATTCGCGGCAAAAGGATTCAGGGGTGAAGACCTGGAAAGGGTGGTAGAGGTCATTACCGCCGACAGGGAACGCTGGGTGGATACAATGCTAAAGGAGGAGCACGGAATACCCATTGGTGGTCCATCACCTTTACGGGCAGCCTTCTCCACCTTCACGGCATTTGTTCTGGTCGGCGTGCTGCCGCTGGTGGTCTTCATATATGAAGAGGTGAGCTCGGGCTCTGTTAAGGAGCCCTTTATATGGAGCGCCGGAGTCACTGGGCTGGCTTTCTTTGCCATAGGTGCAATCAAAGGGAAGGTGGTTGGACAACGCTGGTATACAGGCGGTGCGGAGACCTTGGCCGTCGGCGGTGCTGCAGCCGGCCTGGCGTTTCTTGTGGGGGTGTTGCTGAAGGGTATCGTGGACACGGTATAGTTCCTCCAGTGCGACATGAATGATGGTATCTCAGGATTGTCGGGTTGACAGCCGAAAACTTGAGTGTTAGCCTCCGGCTGGCCTTCATAATATAGCGATCAGCTATCTTTTGGCGGGCCTCATTCCTCAACGTTGAAGGTGCCGACCTATGAGTAGTATCCGAAGGCGCGGTAAGAGAAGGTTCCTGGGAATCCCGGCACTTGTAGTGGCAATAACTCTGTTCATCGCGGCATGCGGTGACGACGCCACTCCAACACTGACTACAGGACCGGGGGCAACTGCTACGCCCACTGCTACACCCGCTGGCGACACTGCCAGGGAGCCGGTATCTCCTCGATTGAAGATATCAATGGTCCCCCCCGCTTTGGTTCAAACCACCATGATTCACCCTATGGGACAGACTGCCTCCAAGCTAATGCCCCAGTACGAGTATCTGGTTGGTAACCATCACAAGACCGGCGAACAGATACCTCAGATTGCTACGGAATGGTCCGTGGGGCCTGGAGCAGACTCCTACCGCTGGAATATCCGCAAAGATGTTCCATTCATCAAGGATGGTAAACCCAATGGCAGCTTCGTCACCGCCAAGGACATAATCCTCTCATGGGAGTTAACGGCGGGCGCGAATACCGATATGGTGCGGACAGCGCGCTCCGAGTTCGGCAACAGGGAGGTTAACGCCAGAATTGTCAACGACCACGAGCTTGACCTGCAACTGGCCAAAGTGAGCCTCGACTTTCCCTTCTTGATGTCGGATCAATTTTCAACTGGGATAGTGAGCAAAGACCACTGGGATGCCGTTGGAGGGGAAGATGGTTACTTTGATGACCCCATAGGCACAGGACCCTGGAGCTTTATTGACCTTGATTTCGACGAGCGTGTGTTGCACGAGCGGGTACAAAACCACTGGAGAAAGACCCCAGAATTCCATGAAGTCGAGGTCTTGTTTATTCGTGAGGCCGCAACTAGATACGCCATGCTGGTGTCTGAAGAGGTCCACATAACTGGTTTGACAAGGCTGCTCGGACATGAAGTTGAAAGACGCGGATTGAAGGTGGAAAGGAGCACTCTGCCGGCCAACTTCACCCACATCAACATCCACTATTATAAACCCGAAAACTTCGTTGATCCCGCGACGGGACGGTGCAAGCCTGCCCTGCCATGTGGCTCGACTAAAGCCTTTGATCCCAATGACCCCCTTCGCGACGTCAGAGTCAGAGAAGCTCTCAACTTGGTGATAGACCGGCAGGAGATAAACGAGATCTTCTACAATGGTGAGGGAACGCCGTACGTATCATATGCGCCTCAGTCGGTCGACTGGTTCCAGGACAGGTGGGCGCCCATTCCAGGTCCTCATGGCAGGACCGGTCGCGAGGGTGGGTGGCCGTACCCACACGATCCCGCGCGTGCCAAGCAACTGATGATAGACGCAGGCTACGAGAATGGGTTCGAGATGACACTTGTGGCAAGCTCTGACGCGACGGTAGACCTGGAACAACCGGAGGTCGCGGCGCACATCATCGACATATGGGAAAGGGAGTTAGGAATCGAGGTTGATCTAGATGTTCTATTCACCCAGGATGCGGTCGCTCGGTGGCGGGATAGAGATGATTCAAACATTGCCTATCAGAGAGCCGAGGCCATGGATCCCCCCTGCAGAGCCATGGGGTTTGGCTGGTACGAGTCGGGTGCTGGAATATGGGACTACCAGGCGATCTCTGACTACAAGAATGCTTGCGACAGAGCGACCAGTGTTGAGGAGTTGGATAGGCTGACCGTTGACTTTATTGATTGGTGGCTTAGCAGTTTCGTAGACATTCCACTGCTATGGCTGCTCGCAGAGGTGGCAATAGACCCTGCCGTGGTGCGAGAGTACCAGGTGAACCTCCTGCATATCGGCCCTATCCGCTACCACGAGTATACTGTTCCTGTTTACAAATAAGTCATGTCCGATGTAACCCGGAGTGGCTGTGATCCCGTAGTCGACGCCATCAAATGGTATGCCGGATAGGCCAGAGCAATTACTCGAATGTGTGAAGCTCTTTTAGTACTTCCCAGGCATCGGTTCTGTGATGTCGGTCAATCCGGATGATAATGACGGACGGGTCGGCCCCGGATATGCGGACTTTGATGGTATCCTGCTCTATCCCCAAGTTATAGCCGATACAGCTAACCTTGCTTTTCGCGACTCTACGAACTCTAAGCGTGAAATAACCCTTGCTTAGGCACACAAACTCGTCTGCAGTTACCAGCAGTAGAAGTTTACTAGCCAACCACTTGCTAGCCTGGGTTCCTTCTACGCACGCCAACAGAGAATTAGAGGAGATGTGTGCTAAATCTAAAGCCCATTTCGGTGGCGAGTACATGAAATCCCCGGGTATACGAACCTCGATTGCGAAATGAAAGCGGAGCCTACTAAATACCTTGAGATGGATCCACCCAACGTCGTTTGCAGGACGATTTTTCTGGCCGGGATCAGTGCCTCGAAGCACAGACTTTGGGGCCGTCAAACCGAGGGGTGCGAGAGTAGTGAACAATGCTACTAAGCTACTTGTCAACATTGTTCCAATTATCACAATCAATCCGTAGTAATACTGTCCCTGGGATAAATGTACCTGCTACTGTGAAGGCTATCACAGTCTCTATTCGTAGTTCTACTTGCGAATGATAAGCATCAATCTTTTGAAGACCTGGCAAATTACTCATTAACACCAATTCCAAGCCAACTTACCCATTTAACACTAATTTCAATAGTTTATTGCGAGTAGGAAACATATTTACTTGACTTTTTTGCAGAAATAGGCTATTAGTTTGCAGACAGCCGCTTCTTCTGTCGTTCGCATCCGAGCTACATGAAGAGCCTGCTTTTCTAGGTGTTGGGGGTGGAGGCAGCACCAAGGGCTCAATGTCACGATGACCCTATTCCCGAATCAAAGATGAAGAGTGCGATGCTTACGTCCCGCGACGGCGAAGGCCAAAGACGCAGTATCCCGAGGCGGGTATCGACAGTACCAGCCCTAGGCGAGGGGAGTTTGGAGGGGACCATGACCGAATTGTTGAACAAGCAGGGGTTGGACAAAGAACGGGTCAAATCCACCGAAGAGAGGATTCGGATCAGACGAGTTTACCCTGGGGACAATGAGCGTTTGGAGGGTTTACTCAAATGTGCACCCTTGCCGGACACCTTTAGCCTAGGTAGGTACATGGCCCACCCAGGATGGTTACCCAATAGACATGACGGTCCTACTTCGGAACAAGTAATTTTCAGGGTAGCAACCGAGAGGGATCATGTTATAGCTGTAGGCTATTTGACTCGCCCCAAAGTCGGTCCCTTAAGCCGAGTGGGAGAGGTCAGCGTTGTAACTGACGTGGACCACCGCAACAGAGGCTTGGGTCGCCTCCTCTACGAGGAGTTCTTAGACGTAGCCAGGGACCTCGAGCTAAAGAGGCTAGTTGTCAAGCTAGTGGCAGACAGACAACCTGATCAATCAGGAACCCTTAAGGCCGGTGGAAGGATACGCCTTACTGTCCTCAAATCACACTACCGGGACTCGGCCAGAGTTAGCCGAGACCTGGTTGTTTTAGAAATGCCGGCAGGTAGGGTGCTAGAGGAGTCAGAGCGTCGAGCATTCGGTGCATTAGCTAGTACTTAGGCATCTGGGTGGACGGCTGCGCCTAAGGCTGTCTGAGAATGATACCAGTGCCCGGGACCGGGCAGGAGTCCAATATAATCAAACTTCGTGGTGAGGTATCTAACGTTTTTGAGGTGCTACGAGAAATAGGGGGCCACGAGTTATATGAGGTAGCAGCGAGTTTTTGTAGATGTGACCAAGTGCTCCTGACCAGCCTCATTAAGCGTGGAGGAGTGAATTAGAAATGAAAGTCGGGATGGTCTCTCCCCTTGAGATGAAAGTGCCGCCCATCGGCTATGGAGGCGTCGAGCTAGTTGTCAGCCTTCTCACAGAGGAACTAGTTCGCAGAGGTCATGACGTAACCTTATTCGCCAGTGGCGACTCGGTGACCAGCGGTAAG
>JAPULR010000089.1 GCA_027294635.1 Chloroflexota bacterium
CAACAGCCAGCGAACCGCTACTGCGATGATCATGGTGGGCCGATAGTCATCGAAAACGGCGAATGGGGCGACGGTCTGTTTTTGCATGAGAGGTTGGCCTTAAGGTCTATAGATTATCGCCCATCGGGGAAATAACTGGAAACATCTGGCGGTAGCTGTAACAAGAAGGGTATTCTGCAATCCACTCTCTTTGTTTTTCGGCCTCCATTACGGCACTTTCGTAAATCTTACAATGAAATAACGGATGCCTCAACGGTAACTAATCTCCTCGAAATGGTCAAGATAGTAGGATGTGCGCCTAAAGTTTCGTAAGTACAGCCAATGGACCCGTACACAGATGTTAGGGATGTGAGTACTACAAGATCTTGATAGGGGAGACCATCCTCCTTTGGTTCCTCTGTAACTGCCTGAAGCGAAGGGATGATTGCTACCCTTGGCCCGGCAAAAGTAGAACCGGACGTGGAGGGGGCAAAATGGTGAACGCAAATATGTGGTTCCGGTGCTTTAACAGCTTCCCCGCTTTGGGGTCCCTTTTTAAAACGGGGTGGTTCTTCTGTTTCGGGTGTCTGGATACACATCCGTTCCCAGGATAGGGTCAGCAACCTGTGAGGACATCCGGGGATTTTGAGAGAGATGCCTCTTTCCAAATAAAGTAGTGGAGCGACGAGTTGGAGTTGCCCGTTAGGCGAGAGTTATGGCCAAAGACACCGGGGGATCCAGCACGCTATTTCGGAGGGGGCGTCTCTGTCAACCTCGCTTCCAGGGGAGGTGAGTACTGGCGACCTTCCAGCCGGGCAATGGGTATGGCGGGTAGAGTGGTGATGGATACGCCTGCCTGAACTCCCAGTTCAAGGGAGTAGCGAGCTATAGCTTCGTTGTCGGGCGCTTCAACCATGCTGACAAAGTCGTACTCGCCCAAGACGCCGTAGAGACCTAGCACCTGGATACCACTAATCTTTACTCCATCCTGGGCCCGGAGAACGCTCTCGGGGTTTCGAAGTACCTTCTCGCGTCCTTCCGGGGTCAGGGTAAGCAACTGGATGTATGTAGTCATACCTCCATCCTCCCTGTGAATTTAGGCTCATACTGGTGAGTCAATGGGCTATCCTTCGGGTAGCCGAATAACCGAACGTAGGGTTTCTCCTCGCTCCATGGCCTCGAAGGCTCCTTCGGTATCCTCCAGCTTGATGACCCGCGTCACCATCCGGTCCAGGTCCAGCTCTCCGCTAAGGTACCAGTTTGACAGCAGGGGGAAGTCCCGCGAGGGCAAACAGTCGCCGTACCAGCTTACCCTGAGGGCGCCGCCCAGACCAAAGAACTGTAACATAGGCAGTTCCATGGTCATGGTTGGGTCAGGAACCCCAATCAGGGTGCAGATGCCCGCCAGGTCCCGCGACCACAGAGCCTGGAGAAGGGTCTGTGGCGTACCCACGGCCTCAAAGGCGTAGTCGACGCCATTACCGTCGGTCAGCTTTTTGATGGCCTCCACCGGGTCCACTTGAGCAGCGTTCACTACGTCGGTGGCCCCGAACTCCTTGGCCCAGGTTAGCTTGTTCTCGGCGATATCAACCCCGATGATCTTTCCGGCGCGAGCCAACTTGGCTCCCATGATCACGCTGGACCCGATGCCGCCGCACCCAAAGACGGCCACGCTGCTGCCCTTCCGTACTCCCGCTGTATAGAGGCATGCTCCTACCCCGGTGATGACGCCGCAGCCGATGAGACACGCCTGCTCAGGTGGGCACGCCGTTGGAATGGGCACCGCTTGTTTGGCCGCAACAACGGTGTGGGTGCAGAAGGTGCCAATGCCGATGGCTGGACTCAAAGTGACGCCGTCTTTTTTGGTGAACATGCGGGGCTCGGCGTTGAGGCTAGCGGAGCACAGATGGGGCTGTCCAATAGTACAGAATCTACATTGGCCGCAGGGGGCCCGCCACGCGAGGACTACATAGTCACCCACGGCCGGTGCGGTAACGCCTTCGCCCACCGTCTCCACGATCCCCGCTCCCTCGTGGCCCAGCAGGTACGGAAACTTGTCGTCGATCTTGCCCAGCTTGTAGTGCAGGTCGGTATGGCAGACGCCGCTGGCCTGAATCCTTACCAGGACTTCGCCTGGCCCGGGAGGCTCGATAACGATCTCTTCAAGCTGCGTTGGCTCTCCAGCGCGTCTTGACACGACTCCGTATCCCGTGATGGCCATGGCAGACCTCCCTGGTTTCCTTTGGGTTTCAGTATCCTATCACAATTGCTCCAGACTGCGGTGTCTCCGAAACCGTGCCGGAGGATTGTACATAAGATGTAGACTAGCGGCTTTGTATTTCGGTGGGCATGTCTGTATATTCGGCCTAATTATATAGTCCAGCCCAGTGCTGCTATCCTCTTGAGGAAGGTACGACAATGCTTTTGCTCCTGAAACTGCTCTTCCGGGTTCTTAAGCTACCCCTTACCCTGATTATGCTGCCCTTCAAAGTTATTGGGTTCGTGCAGAAGCTGATGTTCATGTTTTTCGCCCTTGCGCTTATCGCAGTCGTCGTGGTCATTGTGGTATTGGTAGTGCGGTTTGGTTAGGGCTCTGGCCTCTGCCGGTTGTGTGACTTAACTCGACCCGTGGGTATCTCAGAGGGACCCACAGACGATGGGTTTTAACGACGAACCATCCCATCGTGTCTGCCAGACCGCGAAAATGGGGATAGCTGGACAACCGACCCTAATGACCTCTGTGTTCTTACTGGATCAATTACCGAGGCTTAAGATACTATTGAACCATCCCAGGGTGCGTGTCAGGTACTCCTCGCGCATCTTCGGATGGCCGCCACGCATGAAAAGGTGGGAGCAGCCGGGAAAGCGTACCAGCTCCACCTCCTTGTCCAGGCGCCTAAGGGACACGAAGTACTGCTCGCTCTGCTCGATGGGGCACCGATGGTCCGCCTCGCCGTGGAGCAGCAGGACCGGCGTCTCCACTTTATCAGCGTAGGTGATGGGGGCGTGCTCCAGGTAAGCCTCTGTAGCGTCCTTGCGGGGGCCTCCCCACTGACGCTCGCCAAAGCTCACTCCTATGTCCGAGGTGCCGTACATGCTGAGAAGATCAATGCACGGTGCGCCCACCACCGCCGCTCCAAATCTGGTGTCGTGGCCAATTATCCATGCGCTCATGAATCCGCCGTAGCTGTAGCCGTGGACCCCCAATCTGTCCTGAT
>JAPULR010000009.1 GCA_027294635.1 Chloroflexota bacterium
TATAGAGATATACAGCGGCAGCTAATTCTATCCACAGGAGAAGAGAATGGACCTGGGACTGAAGGGCAAGGTAGCCATAGTGACCGGGGGCAGTATGGGCATTGGGAAGGCCACAACCCTGGCCGAGGAGGTGGCCAAGGACGGCATTCTGGTCAACTGTATCCATCCAGGGTCCACTCGAACGCCCAGGAACGTTCAATTGGCCAGGGAGAGGGCCACGTTACAGAACATCACCCTGGAGGAAGCGATGGAGCGGACCGCCAGGTCCATCCCTATAAGCCGCATGATTGAGGCCGACGATATCGCTAACCTGGTACTGTTCCTGGTCTCGGACAAGGCGGGCGCCATCACTGGTCAGTCGATAGCCGTGGATGGCGGCGCCACGCGTGGCATCTACTACTAAAAGCCAGCCCTTACTGAAAGGCTGGCAGCACCTCCGCGGCGAAGGGCTCCATGTGGCGCTGGATGATGAAGGGGTCGTCGCTAGCAATGTTTATGGCCAGGGCTTCCACTCCAGCCGACTCGTACTCCTTGACCCGCTGGATGATGTTCTCAAAGGAACCGGCCAAAGCTATTCCCTCCCCCGAAGCATTATCACTGGCAGCGTCGTTGGGGTCCCAGGCGATAAGGAGGGTGGCGGGAATCTGAGATGGGTCTCGTCCCGCCTGGGCCGCCATCCGATGCACGGATTCCAGCCCCTGGCGGACACCGTTGGGAGAGAGGCCCGTCGGGTGCCAGGCATCTCCCGCTCGGGCTGCCCGCCTCATGGCTGACGGGCTATTGCCCCCGATCCAAAGGGGCGGGAAGGGCTTTTGGGCTGGCTTTGGTGAGAATTTGACCCTGGAGAAGGAGTGATAGCGGCCGCTGAACGCCGGGTCCTCCTGAGTCCAGAGGACCTTCATCACCTCGATGGCCTCGTCGGCGATGGCGCCTCGTTCCTTGAAGGATATGCCTAAGGCATTGTATTCCTCCTCTATTCGGCCTACACCAAGGCCAAGGACAACCCTTCCGCCGGAAGCTACGTCCAGCGTCGCCACCACCTTGGCCAGCCGTACGGGGTCGTGATAGGGCAACACCAGCACCGAGGTGCCAAGCCGTATTCTGGAGGTCATGGCCGCGAGGTAGGAAAGCACGGTCAGCGGCTCATAGTAGGGCCTTCCCCCGATGCGCTCACCTATGTACCCTACGTTAAACAGGTGCTCGCTGACCCACACCGAGTCGAATCCCAACTCCTCCGCTTTAGGGGCAATGCTCATCAGGGTACGGAAGTTCTCAATGCCCAAGTTGGTAGGTATACAGATGCCGAATTTCATCGAGCGTCTCTCCTGTTCGTCTCGGTTGACCGGCCATCTGAAGGATATACCAACCAGGTCCCAGGGGAAACCCAACGGCCCGCATCTCCGTAAAAGACACCACTGAATTGATCTGCTAAGCTACGGCTCTATCCATCTCAGCACGATAACGAAAGGAAGGGTGGTATGCAGCAGAAACCATCGTACGTAACGTCCCTGGAAACCAACGATCCTAAACTCCTGGAGAACGTAGCAACCCTCAGAGACTTTGCCCTAAAGGAGGGCGCCCTATCTACCAAGGTCAAGACGCTAATGATGATGCTTTGCGACTCCCTGCTCTCCCATCCCAACGGGGTACAGGCCATCGCCTCCAGGGCACGGGGCATGGGCGCCAGCGAGGAGGAAATAGCCGAGACGGTGCAGGTGGCCTTCCTCATGGGCGGCCTCCCCGCCCTGGTCACAGGGTGCAACGCCTTCCAGAGCTAGCCACTCTCCAAATCTAGATGGGAGGCTTTCGGGTGTGCCAGGAAGTGCTCTGCTGGTAAAGATGGGCCACCTTGAGCAGCAACCCATCGGAGAAGGGACGACCGGCCAGCTGCAAAGCCGTTGGCATGTCCCTTCCGGTGGAAGTCACGAAGCCGCAATGGACGGCCAGGGCCGGAACGCTGGCAAGATTGAAGGAGCCAGTCAAGCTGCGCCGGCCCGACATCCTCGCCTTGGCCTCCTCCTTGCTGAAGATGCCAGGCTTGGTGTTAATCAATGGCGCGGGCTCCGAGGAGTTGGGTAGAGCTAATACGTCCACCCTCTCAAGGACCTGGAACACCTGGCGGCGGATCAGCTCCCTCAGCCTCTGGGCTTTGTAGTAGAGCTGGGCCGGTAGTACCGAGCCCGTAAGGAAATCGGTTCGGACGTTGTGGTCATAGTCCTGAGGCCTGGTTTCCAGCCACCGACGGTGCATCGGGGCCGCCTCCACTTCGATGTGAATCCGGTTGATGGCGGCAGTATAGGGCATCAAGGGTATGGAAACCTCGTCTATAGAAGCTCCTAGTTCCCCCAAATGCGAGATGGCATTTGACACGGTTTCCCTGATCTCAGGCTGGACAAAGTCGGCGTAAAGCCCTTCCTTGACTATGCCAACCTTGAGACCTTTTAGGTCGCCCTCCAGAATCGCTCGGTAGTCGGGGACGGGGCGGTTGGCGCTGTAAGAGTCCTTGGGGTCGTATCCCGCGATAGCCTGAAGGGTCACGGCGCAGTCCTCAGCCGTGCGGGAGATCGGGCCGCCGATGTCGTTGGACCAGGAGGCTCCCAGCATGCCGTAGCGGCTGACAAGGCCGTGAGTGGGTCTGAGGCCCACGAGGCCGCAATTGTTTGCAGGATTGCGTACGGAGCCACCGGTGTCTTCGCCAATAGAGGTAGCGCAGAGGAAGGCAGCGGTGGCAGCCCCAGAGCCGCTGCTGGAGGTGCCGGGGTTCCGCTCCAGGTCCCAGGGGTTGCGAGGCGTGCCCCAGTGGTGGTAGACGCTGTTTCCCGTAGCGAACTCGCTCATGTTGAGTTTGCCCAGGAGGATGGCCCCGGCTCCCTTGAGCCTGGATATTACCGTGGCGTCCTCATCGGGCACAAAATCAGCCAGTATCCTGGACCCACCGGTGGTGAGAATGCCCCTGGTCCAAAACTGGTCCTTGACGGCAAAGGGAACGCCGTGCAAAGGCCCCAGGTGGTTGCCGCTAGCAACGGCCCTCTCAGCTTCCCTGGCCGCCTGAAGGGCCTCGTCCCGAGTGACGGTAATGTAGCTATTAAGCTTCCCGTCTACCTGGTCGATACGGTCCAGGTGAGCCTCGGTGGCCTCCACGGGAGATACCTCCCGCCGTCGGATAAGTTCTCCCAGCTCTACGGCTGACAGGAATGGTATATCGGCCTTATTCACGGTCAAGTTTCTGGTAGGGGTGGATAATGGGCAGAGGCTCCACCTGGTCCAAGCCTGGCGGATTAAGGTCGTCCAGCAGCTCCTTGAGGGCGTTGATATTGTAGGTGACCTCGGATAGGTGTGGCTCTTCCAGTTCCAGCCCCACGGCGCGGCCCAGGGACTTGACTTCCTCTTTGGTTAGGTCAGCCATGTTTCCCCCTTCAGGCATAGTAAAATTGAGCCAATTGTGCCCCTAGTCACCCTCGCAAGTCAATGCGGGACGGGACCCGAGTGGTAGCGCCCAATCGCCGCTGGTATAATGACGCCATCTTTTACCTTTGCGGCAAGATGGCGCTTCGACGAACTCAGGATAACCCCCTTGAATCCGTCCCCGGGATCGAACCATGAGGAGGGCCTTTAATCGTGGACGTTTACCAATCCGCTCACCCTTCGACAGGCTCAGGATCCCGTTATTCCCGATATCGGGATTATCGGGATGGTGAGCTCGTCGAACCATGATTGTCAGCCCCGCCGAACCCAGGCGGGTGGAGTACTTAAAAGAGCTACAAAATAAGGCATACAAAATGCGATTCGGACCCTTCGTTCTTCAGATAAGCCCCGACCCT
>JAPULR010000090.1 GCA_027294635.1 Chloroflexota bacterium
GACGCCTAACCGCCTCCCGCCGCTTCTCCCGGTCGGCATCCAGGTAAACCTTCTCCACGGCCTCGCGGATGAGCTTGCCCACCGAGGTCTTCTCACGGCGCGCCAGGTGTTCCAGGTAGGAGTATTTGTCCTGCTCAAAAAGGACCTCTACTCTCTTCTTAAGTGCCACCTTATACCTCACATCCGTATATATACGTATATTATAGCAGATGGTTTGGGTAGCTGCTGGACGGCCACCTTCAAAGACCCGGCGGGACCTTGGTCCAACCGCTTCAGATTCCCGAATAGAGAAGGAGCAGGAATAAAGCTAAATGATTGCTTTCGCGCCTAATACTCTAATACGCTGGAACAACTCGGAAATATAACCAAGTGTTTCATTTAACTCTGGAAAGTAACTACTCGGATGAGCGCATTCGTTTCGCTTGTTTAGGAGACCATGAAGAGCTTTAACATCATTCTTCGTACATAATCCAATGCCTTGGAACGATTCAATCAATTGATATTCAGGAACACGCTCCCGTAGGTCTTCTAAAGAGTTCACATTCCAACGCGGTCTAACTTGCTGGAGTTTCTGGAGTCCTTCTTTGGAGACCTTGGTCTCTAAGAAGTCCATAAAACCTGCCCAAGCCATAACGTGGGCTGGCCTAAAAAGAGCATTCTCCACACACCGAAGCGCCTGACGAAAGAGCTCATCCTGTGCAATGTTTAGATTTGATAGGGTTTTGTAACTTCCGTCCAAAACCACTATCCGAGAAGGTGATGTTTCATGGCGCCCAAGTATTAAATGTGCTTCGCGTTCAAAGGACAGCAGTTGCCTAATAATGGTGTCAAGCAAAATCCTAGGATTCCCTATTGATTAAATGCTTCTTCATCGCCTCAAATAACTTATCGTAAATTGCAAAGTCGTCTGTGGCCGGCAATTGAAGTTGAATGTTGAGATTTAACGTAAGCGCAGTAGCACTAGGAATAGTAGCAACACCTTCTTCCTTTTGGGGTATAGCTCTCTCACGCCTGGTACCAGCAGTTGTGGGAGCCAATTCGCTCTTGCCCGTCTCAAAGTCAGCCAATTCGCAAAGCGTTTTAAAGGTTGTAAGAACTGCACTGACGGCTCTTTTACCAAGGGAGGTTTTAGCGCGAAAGAAATTCAGTAATGCCTCGTCGTCCTTACGATATGCATCAGGATACGTATCGAACAATTCGCTGTAGGTTTTTCTAATATTCGTCGCAAGTAACACAGGCGCCATATCACGATCCCGGTAGCCTCGCCAAAGATCAGTGATGTTACCGCTTGTGTCTAGAAATCCAAGGGACTTCAAAACATTGATAATTGCTCGATCGTTGCTACTCTTAAGACCGATTGTAACAAGATATCCTCTGTTGACTTTGCTTGTAGGTATTCCCTCAGTCTGCATATGTCCAAAGAAGCGCTTGAGGCCTGCGGGATTAAGTGTATACCGGTAATCAGCCAATTTATCCCTTCCTTATAAATGGAATACGCAGATATAGAATATCTGTGCTGACATAACAAATCAAGGGTTGTTACCAGAAAACACCGATGCCAAGAAGGTCCCGCCTGAGTTCTTTAATTACTCAGATATCAGACTCCCAAGGTATTCCTAATCCTCACAAAATCACCATCCCATCCCCGAAGCTGTAGAACCGGTACCTCTCCTCAATAGCCGCCTGGTAGGCAGCCATCAACGGCTCCTTACCGGCGAAGGCGGTAGCCAGCATCAGGGTGGTGGAGCGGGGCAGGTGGAAGTTGGTTATCATCGCATCCACCAGCCGGAACCGGTGGCCCGGCAGAATTAGCAGATCGGCCCAGCCGGAGGTGGGCGCCAGCTCCCCGTCGCCCCTACCCTCGGACCAGAGGGCTGCCTGCTCCAGGGTCCGCACCGAGGTTGTGCCCACGGCGACGATGCGACCTCCCTCCCGCCTGGTCGAGTTGATCACCGCCGCCGTTACCGGGTCCAGCCGGAAATACTCCGTATGCACCTTGTGCCGCCGCGGGTCCTCGGCCTCCACGGGCCGGAAGGTGTCCAGCCCCACGCGCAGCGTCACGTAGACCCGATTCACCCCCTGGGACGACAGTCCCTCCATCAGCTCCCGGGTGAAGTGAAGCCCCGCCGTGGGCGCCGCGGCGCTGCCCGGCTCCCGGGCGTAGATGGTCTGGTACCGCTCCCGATCATCCAGGGGCTTGTGGATGTAGGGCGGCAGGGGCACCTGGCCCCACTCCTCCATCCCCTCCTCAGTGGACAGCCGAAGGACCAGAGTGCCGTCCTCACAGCGCTCCAAGACCTCGGCCTCCACCTCAGAGGCCTCCACCACGTAACGCTCTCCGACCCTCAGCCTTCGGCCCGGCCGTCCGATGGCCTGCCACGTACCGGGCTCCATCCTCCGCAGCAGGAGAAACTCAGCGCGGCGCCGGGAGTCCCTCTGTCGGGCGTGTATGCGGGCAGGTATGACTCGACTGTCGTTCAGTACCAGCAGGTCCCCAGCCCTGAGGTACTCACCCAACCGGTCGAAGCGTGAGTGCTCTATCCGTCCCGAGGCGCGGTGCAGCACCAGCAAACGGCTGGAGTCCCTGGGCTCGGCAGGGGTCTGGGCGATGAGCTCCAGGGGCAGGTAGTAGTCGTAGTCGCTGGTCTTCATCTGGAGGCCAAATTATACCATCGGGCCGGGGTCCCAACGGCCCGCCTTGCCCCCCTTCCACCCTCGTGCTAGCATACACCTAGCACCACTGGAGGAAACGCAATGACTACAGAACGCGCTGATGTTCTGGTAAAGGGCGGCCTGCTGGTATCCGGAGAAAAAATCACCCGCTCCGACGTGCTTATCTCCGATGGCAAGGTCAAGGAAGTTGGGCCGGACCTGTCGGACCGACAGGCCAACCGCACCATCGACGCCGCGGGGAAGTACGTCCTGCCCGGCGGCATCGACTCCCACGCCCACCCCGTCTTCGGCGACAAGATGGACACCTACTCCCTCTGCGCCGCCTACGGCGGAGTGACCACCGTAGCCGCCTTCATCGGCTCCGAGACCCACCGCCACGAGCACTTCGGCAACACCTGGGGCGTGCGCAAGTACAACCCCGACATCGTTAAGGGCTTCATCGATTTCGCCGAGCAGACCTCCTACACCGACTTTATCTGCCACGGCCTCATCACCATGCGGGACAAGGACGACCTGGACAAGGTCATCCCTGAGCTGGTCAAGCTGGGAGTCACCTCCTTCAAACTGTTCATGACCTGGAACCCCTTTGTCCTGCCCACCGAGAGCAGCTACTCCAACCTGATGGCCCTGCCCGACGACATGGTCATGCTGGTGATGCACCATGCCGCCCACAACGGCGGGATGGTCATGGTCCACGCCGAGAACGGCACCTGTAAGGCCTACCTGGAGGAGCAGTTCAAGCGCGAAGGCAAGACCTCGCCAGAGTACCACCTCAAGGCCGCTCCCAGCATCATCGAGGCCGAGGCTGTCAACCGCGCCGCCACCATGGCCCTGGTGGCGGGATCGCCCCTCTACCCTGTCCACCTCAGCTCCCACGACGTGTTGCCCGTCCTGGACCACTACAAGGACAAGGGGCTAGCCCTCTACGGCGAGACCTGTCCCCATTACCTGACCCTCACCAACGACATGATGCTGGAGCAAGGCTACAAGTACAAGGTGGCGCCGCCGTTGCGGGAGAGCGAGGACGTGGACGCCATGTGGAGTGGCATCGCCAGTGGCAGTCTCAACACTATCGGCAGCGACTTCACCGGCTATACCCGCAACCTCAAGCTAACCGGCAGTCTTTCGGGGGCCGTCCAGGGTGACGCCAAGGAGCCAGACCCAGACAAGCTGGACATCTTTCAGGTGGCCGCCGGCCTCAGCACCCTTGAGTTCATGATGCCGGTAGTCTGGACCCACGGCGTCAACACCGGCAAGATCACCCTCCCTCGCTTTGTCCAGCTCTTCTGCGAGAACCCGTCCAAGATCTTCGGTATCTGGCCCAAGAAGGGCAGCCTACAGCCTGGCTCCGACGCCGACATCGTCCTCTGGGACCCCAGCCGCATGCAGGTGGCGGGCAAGGAGCACGGCATCAGCGACCTGAACACCTTCGAGGGCATGGAGCTACTGGGCATGCCCGTTATGACCATGGTCCGCGGCGAGGTGGTCATCGACGATGGAAAGCTGGTGGGCAAACAGGGACGGGCCAAGTTTGCGCGGCGGGACCCCAACGCCACGTCCTACGCCCCCCACGGCCCCAGCGCCGAGTAGCGCTAGGGAAGGGAGCTGTGGCCAGGCTAATTATTGGCACAGGTGACACCTCCTACCAGGTGATTCACCCCTTCGGCCACCTACCCTGGGGCTGGACCTACGGCAACGTAAGCCACGTTGCCACCGACTCCAAGGACCGTGTCTACGCCTTCCAGCGCAAGGACCCCCCCGTCCTGGTTTTCGACTCCGACGGTAACTTCCTCACCGGCTGGGGGTCCGGCGTCCTGTTCGACGCTCACGGCATCTTTATCACCACCGACGACGACGTATTCCTCATCGACCGGGACCACCACGAGGTCCTCAAGTTCAACGCCGAGGGGAAAATTCAACTCCGCATAGGCACCAGGGAGAGGCCCGCCTTTCAGGCCCCCTTCAACCACCCCACCGACGTGGCCATCGCCCCCTCCGGCGAAATCTACGTAGCCGACGGCTACGGCAACTCTACCGTCCATCGTTTCTCCCCGGACGGCAAACACCTGGGCTCCTGGGGAACGCCGGGAGCCGGGCCAGGCCAGTTCACTACCCCCCACGGCATCTGGGTGGACGGCAACGACCGCGTTTATGTCACCGACAGGGAGAACAACCGGGTCCAGATCTTCAGCCCCGAGGGTGATTACATCACCGAGTGGCGGGACTTCTTCCACCCCATGGACATCTTCATGGACACCCAGGGTAGGTTTTACGTTACAGACCAGATACCTCGGCTGTCTGTGCTAGACGCTGATGGCAAGCTTTTAAGCCGGGGTAAGACGGCGGCCAACCCCCACGGCATCTGGGGCGATTCCAAAGGAAACCTCTACACCGCAGGCAACCTGGACGGCGTGACCAAGTACACCAAGCTTTAGTACACTCATGGCGCCGAAATATTGCTACAAGGCAACCTACTGGTAGGCTGGCCCCAAAAAGTCGTCACCCCGACTTGTCGAGGCTCAGAATGACATTAGCACCCCGGTGCGCCTAGCTATTCAAGATTAAAATACCCCATCCAAATCTGGAAGGGGTATTTCACACTACCAGTATCTAAAAAGCTTGCTAACCGCCCGGAGCGTCAAAACCAACAAAGCCTTTGCTCGCCAGCCCTTCAAATAGCTTAAGAACGTGGCGCGGCTCCAGGTCAAAATCAAACTCGGCCCCAATGGCCTCGGCAATCTGGTTTACGTTGCGACGCCCGTTGACAAAGTTCCACATCTCGTCGCCGATAATACGCAGTGAGTCGTACCGCATCTTAGGGTCCCTGGCCTCCATCTCCTCCGCCATTTTGTACAGGTCCCAATAGCCGGTACCCGCCAGACCGGGAGCGTCCCGCTGCACCAAACGTTTGGGGACCACCTTTCCGGCTGGGAACTCCTGAGGTTGAGAAGCTCCGTTCTTAAGCCAGCCTGTCACCTCCTCCAAACGCGCTCCGATCTCTTTTTGTATCGTGCTTTTGGTGGATTCCAACTCCGAGTGCTGCTTTCGCTCCTCGCTGTTCACCAGCACCAGAGCTGATTCCACCGCCGCCTGATCCCGCTTAGCCAGGTGAGCAAGGCGCCTCCGTACCCTGGGCTCATCGGAAGAACCTTTGCCCTCCAGGGCCACGCGACTCAGCCTGAACTGACTACGACTGCCCACCTCTCGCATAATGTCCTGGGCCTCGACAGGGCCGGCGTTGGCCAGCTCCAAGGCGGCGACAGCGGTGGTTATGCCGCAGCGCCGGAAAACCATGGGGTCCAGATTGTCCGCTGTCAGGTAGTCGGTGTGGAAGTAAAGGTCCGGCCAGGACATCAGCAGGGGCGAAGGAATGCCGAAGGCGGGATAGTACTTATTGTCGCTCCAGGGGGTATATGGATGGTCAATAAAGTTAACGAAAGGAATAGTGTCATCGTTGTGGAATACCCATCTCGTCTCTTTAGGGGTGGCCTCCATGAGGCTCACATAGAAGTCGTTGACGAAGGTGGGTAAAGAGTCGGGAGAATGATAGAAAAGTAGGGCCGATTTACACTTCCGTTGGTCGTGGCCCACGCTGTCCAGGGCCATCACCACTATGGTTTTCTCAATCTCACGGCCGTGGTTGTGAACGTAGTTCTTGGTGCCCTGACCCTCCACGTTGACAAGGAAGCGTATGGTCCGCTTGGGCCGCGGTATACGACCGCTGGAGATAAGAGTAGACATAGTGCGGCCCATCTCCGCCAGCAGCGCTGGCCCGGAGGCGCAGTTGGCCCCGGGCTTGGTACCCGTCGTGGTGTGGCAGACGAACTGAATATACTCGTCAGACTTGTCGGTCCCAGTGATGTCCGCCAGAAGGTTCTGCCCCTCGCCCTTGAAGGTCTTGGCCTGGATGTCGGCCCAAACCTTGGCGCCACCCTGGGCAGCCAGGGAGGCCAGCTGCTCCGCCGCCGGGTAGTTGACCACTATGGCCCAGGCACTGTTGTGGATGGAGGGCATACGAAGGAGCATCACCGGATCGGGTAGGGACTCTCTGGTTCGGAAGGGAGCCGTCTGGTACAAGAGGTAGTCCGTAATGATACCGGCGACCCCGTGCTCCATTGCCAGGGTAGCCGCATGGCCCCATCCGCTGGCCCGCTCGGTGCTCCGGATCAGGACCACCTTGCCTTTGACATCCTGCTTCTGGTAGTCCTCTGGACGCTCGCCGGTGCCAACGTCCACCAGCTCCAGGGTCACGCCCCCCTCGGGAGTGGAGGGCGTCCACCAGGGTAGGCAGGAAGGGGATTTCTCGTAGGAGACCAGGAGCGAGCCCTGGGGCGAGCCTACCCGCAGCTCGGCGCTTATGGGGTCCCAGGCCAGGGGCATCGACTGGGTTACAAACTTGGTCTCACCGTCCAGGGGATAGCGTTCCACCCACACCTTATCCAACCCGTTAGTCCGAAAAAGGTCGGCCACAAAGTCGGTGGCCCGGTGGTAGCCCGATGCTCCAGGGGAGCGGTAGAAATCCGTGATATGTGTGGCCGATTCCAGGGCTCGGTCCCCTGACAACTCTTGGTCTACCATCCGTATCAGGTCTTTGCGATTCATGGTTAACTCCCTTCTGCGTAAGACTTAAGCATGTGGATGTGGGACAGCGAGCACTCTACCAGGCCTCCCACCTTTTCCGTGCCGTCGATGACAAAATACTCGTTGGTACCCGGGCTGCCGGTTCCTACACCCACGCTGCGAATCATTTGGATACCCAGCTCCGTAGGAAAGAGGGACCAGGGGCCTCCCCCACCGCTGCAAGGCACCATCGACAGGGGGACCTCCATATGTTCAAAGGCACGTTTGATGGACTTCACCAGGTCCGACTGTGGGTCGGCGTTGGAAGGATCAAAGGCACCCATGACCCGGAACTCCAGGTCCTCGTATCCCCCGGCGTCCAGGTGCTCCCGAATCAGCCGTACGGCCTTCTGTGCTCTGTAACCCCGCGGCACGCGAATGTCGAAGCGAGCCGATGCCTCATGGGGCAGGCTGAAAGGAAGGGTTCCAGGGCCGGTAAAACCGCCGCGGATGCCGTTGATGTTCAGGCTGGGGCCGTAGTAGAAGTTTAGGATAGTCTCCTCATCGCTCAGGTCCCCCGCCGGAACCTTGGCCGAGGCCACCCCGGGAAGAACCTTATTCCAGGGCCCATCGGCAAGAACGGCACGCCGTTCCTCCTCGGTGGGAGGCTTGACGTCATCGTAAAAGCCCTTGACCGCTATGGTGTTGCCGTCGGGCTCCGTTAGAGTGGATAGGGCGTGTACCAAGCGCCACACCGGGCTGTCCACCACCGACTTGGTCATGCCGTGGAGGGGGCCTCCTTGAGGTCCACGGCCCCACCTGTCTCCGCTGGCAATCAGATCAGCGTAAATCATCCCCTTGTATCCCAGCGTCATACCCACCGTACCCGAGGCGTTCTGAGAGGCGCCGGGGCTTAAGCTGGCGTCAGCGGTAGCCAAACGGTCCCTATACTTAGCAAACATATCGCGGTAGTAGGGGCTGCCAAGAATCTCGTCCCCCTCCAGAAGGGTCATAACGTTAACGGGCAGTGTACCCTCCACGGCGATCAGGGCCTCCAGGGCATTAAGCCAGGCCACGTAGGGGCCTTTATACGAGAAGGCCCCCCGGCCCATCAGCACCTGGCTGTAAGGTCCGGTGGAGGTGAGGGTGCCGCTGTAGGGCGGATGCTCCCACTTCTCATGGGGAAGGACCGGCCTGGTATCGAAATTGGCGTAGACTATTATGGTTTTGGGCGCACCGGCATCGTAGTAGGCCCAAAGACCTGGCAGACCGCCTGTCTCAACGGTGTTGGCCTCCTGGAACCCCACCTCCCGGTGATACTCCACCAGCAGGTCGGCGCACTCACGCACCCCCAGGTCCTCGGTGGAGACGCTGGGTTGCTGCACAACCTTCTGGATGCGCTGTACGTGTCTGGCCTTGTTATCCTCCAGGTATGCCTTTAGTTTCTCTAGACCAACGCCTATTGGCATCTTTTGTCTCCCTTTACCGGACTTGCTCTCATAACATAACTCACTGTATGACGATGGGAGTATATAAGGGGTCAACGGTTTTGGAAAGAGGGCGGTTGCTCCTCGTCCTCTATAAGAAAGGCCCTTAGCCCTTGCCGTGGATGCTCAGTCGGGCGGCGGTGATGGTATTGACCAAAAGCATGGCAATGGTCATGGGACCAACGCCGCCCGGCACCGGGGTTATGGCTTCAACTTTGTCCAACAGAGCATCGTAGTCCACATCGCCCACCAGCCGGTAGCCCCGGCGACGACTGGCGTCCTCCACCCGATTGATGCCCACGTCCACCACCACCGCTCCATCCCTCACCATATCGGCGGTGATGAACCTGGGGCGGCCCATAGCAGCCACCAGAATATCGGCCTGGCGCGTCATTGCACCCAGGTCCGGCGTTCCGGTGTGACACACCGTCACCGTGGCGTTGGCGCCCGAACGCTTCTGCATCAGGAGGATGGCCAGGGGCTTGCCAACTATATTGCTGCGACCGCAGATAACAACGTGCTTACCCTCAGGGTTGTAGCCGTTGCGCAGGAGGAGCTGCTGTATGCCGCCAGGGGTGGCGGGAACAAAATCGGAATTCCCCTGGCTCAGGAGACCCAGATTCAACGGGTGGATACAGTCGACGTCCTTTTGGGGGCTCACCGCCCCGATGGCAAGACCCTCGTTCAGGTGCTCTGGCAGGGGGAGCTGGACCAGGATACCGTGGAACTGGGCATCGTCGTTAAGGCGCTGAATTAGGGTCTGAAGCTCCTCTTGGGATGTGTCGGTAGGAAGGCTAAAGGTCTGAGAGTAAATGCCCACCTCCTGGCAGGCGCGGCCCTTATTACGCACGTATATGGCAGAGGCCGGATCGTCGCCCACCAGCACCGCCGCCAGGCCGGGGGTTACCCCGTGCTTCCGCCGCAATTCGTCGACGCCGGCCTTTACCTCGGCGTGGATCTCTTGTGCCGTTGCCCTTCCATCCAGTACCTTTGCCATCCCTACCTCCGGCGCTAATATAGCAAAAATCCAAGTCCCTGGCTCGTTAGACACCCTCTAACGTCCAGGTCTATAATACACGCCTAGTCACCCATGCCTGAGCCCAGGCTGGCAACCCACTTTTAAAGGCTTTTAAGATGCTTGTCACCGGCATAGACATTATCGAAATCGAGCGCATCGAGAGCGTCGTGGCGCGCTGGGGAGACCGCTTTCTTCACCGCATCTACACCGACCAGGAGCTGGACTTCTGCCGTGGACAAATTCCCCGCCTGGCCGCCCGATTTGCGGCTAAGGAGGCCGCCGTTAAGGCCCTGGGTACCGGCATCAGGGGCATCGGGTGGACGGAGGTTGAGGTGGTCCGCCAGAAGGGCGAGGCTCCCTCCCTTCGCCTTCACGGAAAGGCGGCCCAGAAGGCAAAGTCCTTGGGTATTCGAGAGCTGGCTCTGAGTCTGTCCCACTCCAGAGACTACGCCGTGGCATCGGTGGTGGGGTGGCGCGAGGTCTCGCCTTGAAGATCGTCACTGTCAAAGAGATGCGGCGGTTGGAAGAGTCGGCATCCAACCATGGAATCTCCACCGACGACCTGATGGAGAGGGCGGGCTTGGCCGTGGCCCAGGAAGTCCGTAAGGCCCTGCGAACGGTGGCAGGAAAGCGAGTGCTGGTCCTGGTCGGACCGGGCAACAACGGCGGCGATGGCCTGGTGGCAGCGCGGCACCTGGCCCGTTGGGGGGCGTCGGTCACGGCGTATTTAGCGACAAAGCGGCAGGAAGAGGACCCCAAGCTTGACCTGGCCCTGCGGGAAGAGGTAACCCTCAGCAGAGCCTCTA
>JAPULR010000091.1 GCA_027294635.1 Chloroflexota bacterium
ACCAGAGCCGCAACCGCGGTCTCCAAGGAGAGGGCCAGCCCCGAATCGAAGAGCACAAAAAGGGCGGCTCCCAGGCTTGCGGGGACGCTCATTAAGAAACTCAAGACCAATGCCTCTCGACGGCTTACCTTCCGCGCCAGCAGCATGGCCATAGTCATCCCCGAGCGGCTCGGGTCTGGGAGCACCGCTAACCCTTGGACTATTCCCACGTACAGGGCATCAATACTCGAAATGTCGTTGCGCTCCCGAATGCCGTCCTCCCTTCGTCGCAGTTGAACGGCGCCGGTAACAAGCATAAGCACCCCCACGAGCGCCATGGCTGTAGCGCCAACGCGGCCCGACATCTCATGGAGCACCAGAAGGAGGGGCAGCCCCACCGCCGCGCTAACCGCTGTGGAGATTAGGCGGATACGACATACCGGGTTCCATTGGCAAGAAAATCCGGTGTCAATTGGTGTACGGATGGTGAATTTGTTGTTGGAGAGCGTACCCTCGTAGTAGTCCGCATTCAGATCAGGGCGTTGACTGGGGGTTCCGCCACTATTACACTCCCATCTGCTTGAGGTTGTATCTAACTCGAAGGGTAACCCAAATCACTTATCCTTCGTCCATCGATAGGAGGTGCCTGATTGCTGGAACCTAATCTCTCGGCCTATGCGCCCATAGTTGACCGCCCCATAATCAAGTGGCCCAACAACGCTCGGGTGGCGCTGTGGGTCGCGCCCAACGTGGAGTACATGGACTTCATTCCTGGGCCCAACGACGGCAAGGGCGGGTTCTTTCGAAACGTCCATAGCCGCACACCGTCCCCTGATGTCGCTGCCTTTGGCCTTCAGGACTACGGCAACCGGGTGTGCTTCTGGCGCATGCTGGAGGTCTTCGATCAGAATAAGATACGGTGCACTGTATCCCTGAACGAGGCCATTCTAGAGCACTTCCCCGAAACTAAGGAGGCGATGTTGAAGCGGGACTACGACTTTATGTCCCACGGCATCTATAACAACCGCTTCCTTAACCTCCTTTCCATTGACGAGGAGAGGGCCTTCTTTAAGGACTGCGTCGAGACCCTCAAGCGCCATACGGGCAAACAGCTTAAGGGAATGCTCACTCCCGCCGTCTCACCCTCCCCAAATACCCACGATCTGATGGCCGAGGCCGGCCTTATCTACAACGCAGACTGGGGCCACGATGACCAGCCCTTCCCTATGAAGGTAAAGACGGGACGCCTTATCACGATGCCCTATAACCTGGACCTGAACGACGGTACCTTTAACCGCTTTGGCTGCTCGCCGGAATACTGGGCCCAGTGCATCAAGGACCAGTTCGACGTGATGTACGAGGAGGGAGCAGAGAACGCCAGGCAGGTCTGCGTCTCCCTGCATCCCTCGATCATGGGCCATCCCAGCCGCATCAAGTACCTGGATGAGGTGCTGGCCTACATGATGTCCCACGATGGGGTGTGGCAGACCACCGCCGACGACATCGCTCAGTACTACATGGACAACTACTACGACATGATGGTGGCCCACCTGGAAACCCACGACTACAGCGCTTAGACAATACACCAAGCATTGGCCTACGAGAGGAGAAGAAATGCCCGCAGAGCGTAAGCCCGGATACGACATGCCATACTACGAGTGGTCCCCCTTACCCACCCGGCCGGTCCTAAAGTGGCCCAACAACGAGAGGGTCGCCCTGGCGGTGATACTAAGTATGGACCACTATCAGTGGAAGCCAACTAATGATTTTGCCAACGGCGGCCTTCCAGAGTCCCACCCCCCCTATGCTTACAAATCTCCTGAAACGCCGGGAGGCGTCAGCGGTGGGGGGCGGCCCTTCCCCGATGTCATTGGCTTCTCTATCCGGGAGTACGGCCCCAGGGTGGGGATATTCCGGGTCCTTAAGATCCTGGATAAGTACGGTATTACGCCCACCATCGCCATAGATGCTATGACCGCGGAAAACTACCCCTACGTTGTCAGGGTGCTAAAGGAGAGGGGTTGCGAGTTCATGGCCCACGGCATCGCCGTCAACCAGATGATTACCAGCAAGATGACCCAGGAGCAGGAGCGTGACTACATTAGACGATCCCTGGAGGCCGTCACCAAGGCCACGGGCACCAGACCCCGGGGCTGGATGGGCGCCGAGTTTGGCGAGTCGGAGCATACCGCCGCTATTCTGGCAGATGAAGGCGTCGGCTATATCTGCGACTGGCCCAACGACGACCAGCCTTACCCCATGAAAACCCCCACCGGCGACCTGTATTCCCTGCCGGTGAACCTGACTCTGGTGGACCTGCGGAGCCACTGGTACGGTCGCATCCACATCGATACCTACGCCAAGATGATAATGGACTCCTTTGACGTCATCTACCGGGAGGGCGCGCAGACCGGCCGGATGATGGTGCTGAACTTCCAGCCCTGGCTCATGGGCACGGGGTTCCGCAGCAAGTATCTGGATATGGCCCTGGGACACATCTGCAAGCATAGCGGCGTCTGGAAGGCCTCCGCCGGTGAGATAGTCGACTATCACCGCAGTCAGGCCAAGGGCTAGGTTTACAGGAGTCGAAAGCGTTGGACTATCCACCTGGCATAGCCGTTCCACCACGGAGCTTCTACCGGGGCGTCGATAGGCTGGAGCCGGGTGGAACGGTGCCCTTCAACCCCAACGCCGTCAACGTCATAAAGGCCAAGGCCCTCATCGACGGCACCGGCGCCAAGCCCCTAGAGAACGCCGTCGTGGTAACCCGGGGCTCCAAGATTGTGGCTGTGGAAAGACAGGGCCAGGTGGCCCTCCCCGAAGGCCCCCACGTTCAAACGCTGGACTTCCCCGACGGCTACCTGCTCCCGGGACTAATCGACTCCCACACTCACCTAATGTTTGGGGTACCCGGAGCCAGTTACGAGGAGATTATTGAGGGAGACTCCGACGAGATTATGCTTTTGAGGGCGGCCAGGAACGCTCTGACCCACCTTAAATCAGGTGTGACCACCCTGCGGGAAAACGGCGCCCGCAATAAGGTGACGTTTAACCTACGAGAAGGAGCGCAGCGGGGCTATGTAACCGCCCCCAGGCTTCTCCTTTGCGGGCGCCCTGTCACCATCTCCGGGGGTCACTTTTACTGGTGCAATCAGGAGGCCGACGGTGTCGAGGGTGTCCGCGCCGCCGTCCGCGAGCTGGTGAGAGACGGCGCCGACCACATCAAGATTATGGCCTCGGGAGGTGGGACGGCCATCACCGACCTGCGGCGGCCCTCCTACACCGTGGAGGAGCTAAAAGCCATCGTTGATGAAGCCCACAACATGGGCAAGCCTACCACTGCCCACTGCCTGGCGACGGGCAGCATCGTTAACGCCCTGGAAGCTGGAGTGGACATGATAGAGCATGCCGGGTTCATTGAGCCCGACGGTTCCTATAAGTTCCACCCTGAGATCGCGGAGCGGATCGCCAAGGAGGGGACCTACATCAGCCCCACGGTTCAGACGGGCTACCGAGGCATGGAGGCTCTCCTTGCTAAGCAGGGGCAGGGGCCCCTTCCCCCCGAAGACCAGCAGCGGCTCGATTGGGCTAAGGGGAAGTGCGAAAGTCAGCTAGAGTTCCTGGGGCGCTTGTGGAAGGAGTGGCGCATTCCCATTGTTTCGGGGACCGACGCCATCGCCTCCTTTGGCGACTACTGCATCGGTTTGGAGCTCATGTCCCAGGCGGGAATGAGCAACATGGAGGTAATAAAGTCCTCAACGAATCTAAACGCCAAGGCCCTGGGCGTCGGCCATCTGGTGGGCACCGTTGAGCCGGGAAGGGACGCCGACCTCATTGTGGTTGATGAGGATCCCCTCCGGGACATCAAAGCCCTTCGCAAGATGGCCATGGTTATGCGGGTGGGGGAGCGCATTGTGTAGTGAGGCTTTATGGAACTGAAGCGCATTCAAATCAGCTTTCTACGTGTGAGGTGACCTTTGCTGGAGCCCGATCGCTATCGATACGCGCCCATTGTTGACCGCCCCGTGATCAGGTGGCCTAACAACGCCCGAGTGGCCGTGTGGGTGGCGCCAAACATAGAGTTCAAGGACTTCATACCCGAGCCTAACGATGGTAAGGGAGGCTTTTATCGTACCTCCTATGACCGGGCTCCGCTACCGGACGTGATGACCTACGCCAACCACGACTACAGCGAATAGCATCCCTGCTGCGAAGAAGTTGCCCCATTGAATTCAACCTATGGGCACCGAGGAGCCGCCTCCCTTCTCTATTTGTTGACTCCGCAAGCAGCGCCTGGATGTGATGGAGGGGCCGACGCCCGGTTGCGTCGGACGAGGCAAGGAAAAGGGCTGAAAAGCCAGTGGATGAGGAGCACTTACCCTCGACTAATACCACTCCGTTAGCGAAGGAGGAAGGAAAATGGCAGACAAAGATATGACGCTAATGGCCCACCTGATGAGGCGGGCGGGTTTTGGCGTGCCCCGGGATGAATTGGAAGCCTGCGCGGCCAAGGGATACGAGGCTACGGTGGAGGAGCTCCTGGACCCCGATGCCCACGGGATCCCTCCTCTGGATACCAGCGTTCTGTTTCGACACAGCCCGGGATTCAAAGTCCCCGGTAACCCCGATAACGCCATGGGCTACTGGATGTACCGCCTGATCAACACTAGCCGCCCCTTAGAGGAGAAGGTCAGCCTCCTCTGGCACCAGGTCTTTGCCACAGCCAACTCCAAGGTAAACAATCCCCCGGAGGTGGTGAGACAGAAAGAGATGTTCCGTGAGTACGGCATGGGCAGCTATCGTCGGCTCCTGGTGGAGTTGGCCAAGAACCCGGCCATGATCTTTTGGCTGGACAACCAGGAGAACCATAAGGACGCTCCCAACGAAAACTGGGGTAGGGAGCTGCTGGAGCTGTTCTCCATGGGCCAGGGAAACTATACGGAGGATGACGTTAAGGAGTGCGCCCGGGCCTTTACCGGCTGGACGCTTGCACCCACCTTACCAGGGGTCCTCTTCAACCGGTTTCCTTGGGAGTTCAAGTACGATCCGGAGGACCATGACGATGGCGAGAAGGTTTTCCTGGGCCAACGTGGTCGGTTTAACGGGGAGGACGTCATCGACATTATTTTGCGGCATCCCGCCACCCCGCGCTTTGTGGCGCGGCACCTGTACAACTTCTTCGTAGCCGATGAGGTGCAGGTGTCCAGCTGGCAGGATGAGCCGCCCCGGGACCCGGAGGCTGTAGCCATCCTTGCGGACACGCTGGTCGGCTCGGAGTTCGACATCCGCTCAACCCTGCGAGTACTGTTCAACTCTGACTTCTTTAAGGATGAGAGGGTCTGGTTCGCCAAAGTGAAGAGCCCTACAGAGCTTATAGTGAGCACCATGAGGCTGGTGCGGGACTTCCGGGTGTATAGACCAGGCATGGCCGGCATAGGTATGGAGACCTCATATCAGGGACAGGCCATTCTAAACCCACCCAGCGTGGAGGGGTGGCATACGGGTCAGGAGTGGATAGACAGCGGCGCCCTGCTTCAGCGCATCAACTTCGTTGCCGACAGGGTGGGTGACGTGAGTCTTCCGGGAGTCAGGGCCATCGTCGATATGCTGGCGGTCAGTGGCACCCTGTCCCCCGATGAGCTGGTGGACGGTTGTCTGGACCTCCTTGGACCCATCAGAATGGCAGATGATACGCGTCAGGAGCTGATTGATCACGCCTTAGCCGCGGGCCCGATACGCCGCGGCCAGACGGAACAGGAGCACACCGCTTTTGGGGCCAGGGTTTCCGAGGTTCTGAAACTCATCACCGCAACCAGGGAGTACCAGCTTGAATAGCACTGTTGGCGCTTACAGGGTGAGGACATCTATCGGTGGACGGGAGGCATGGCGTTGAAAGCAGTCAAGGTACGCGGGCGGGTATTCAGCTACAGCCGCACCATTGGCAATGTTTCCGTATTCCGATACCCGGTAGACCTGGCCCTGGGTGAGGGAAACACTATCTATGTGCTGAACCGGGGCCATGACGGGGATTGGATTTTTGGTGTCAACGTAATAAACACCGATGAAGGGCTCTTGGGGAAGTTTGGCGGCAACGGTGAGGGCGACGGCCAGTTCGTCTGGCCCACTGCCCTAGTCGTAGACAGCCAGGGTCTGGCCTATGTTGCCGACGAGTGGCTTAACCGTATTTCTGTATACGACACAACCGTTGAGTTTAACAAACAGGATATTGGGGAGAGGAACTTCCTGCGGAAATGGGGCACGGTAGGTTCCGGTGACGGGCAGATTAACGGCCCGGCGGGTATGGTCCTGGATAGGGACGAGAACCTTTACATCACCGAATACGTGAATCACCGCGTCTCAAAGTTCACTCGGGGTGGCGAGTTCCTGATGAATTTCGGCAAAGAGGGCTCGGGTCCAGGCGAGTTCAACCGGCCCTGGGGCATCGCCGTAGACAGCCAGGGAGACCTTTACGTTGCCGACTGGAGAAACGACCGGGTCCAGAAGTTCACCCCCGATGGCCGGTATCTGGCGACCTTTGGCACCCCGGGCGCAGGTCCTGGAAAGCTGCACTTACCCAGCGATGTTGCCGTGGACCAGGATGGCGACGTGTATGTTACCGATTGGGGACAGAATAAGGTGGAGGTCTATGACGCTGAGGGGGGTCATTTGGCCACCTTCTACGGCGATGCGGAGAAGCTTTCCAAGAGTGGAGAGGAGTATCTGGAACTCAACATCGCCGACAGCGAGAAGCGCCAAAAGGTCACTAACTTCGAGCCAGAGTTCCGTTTCAACCTACCCACTGCCGTTGAGGTGGATGGTGAGGGACGAATCCTTATTGCAGACAATGTACGGATGCGAATTCAGATATACCGTAAGGAGAGGGGCTAGCTTCTCAGACTAGTAGTGAACCTCTAGCAGTGCCGTTTTAGGCGTCCGGTTGACCCTATATCTGTGATCCCTTAGCTATCTCTCGAAGAGCCTCGACCAGCCGTTGGTTGTCCTCCGTGGAGTTGTAGAAGTAGGGGGAGATGCGCACTCCACCGGAGCGAGCGTCAACGATGATGCTCCGCTTGCTTAGCTCCTTCACCACCGCGTGCGGCTCACTAGATTTGAGCAGAGTAATACTGGCATGGCTCTCAGGAGTTGCCGGGATTTGCAATTCAAATCCCGCTTCTCCCAGGCGACTGACCAGATCCACCGTAAGCTCTGAGGTACGTTGACGGATGGCCTCGGGTCCGACCTGGTTGACCAGGGAAAGCCCCGCCTCCCCGGCGTACACGGCGGCTACCGACGGAGTGCCAGCCTCGAAGCGCCGGGCGTCTTCCTTGAACGCCATATAGCTTAGGTTGAAATCAAACTGGTCCCGGTGGGCAAACCAGCCGGTGATGGTCGGAGTCAGGCTTTGAATCAGCTCCTCACGAACGTACATATAGGCGATACCGGGCCCACCCAGCAGCCACTTAAGTCCACCGCTCAAGAGCACGTCGACTTTCGTGGCCTTTACGTCGATAGGCAGTTGGCCTGTACCCTGGTAATCGTCCACCAGCAGCAGCGCTCCATTACGGTGGCATAAGTCCGCCAAATACGCCACGTCTTGAATTTGGCCGCTGGTAAAAAAGACCCGGCTGGTAGCCACCAAAGCCGTCTTGTCGTTAATCGCTTCCTCAAGCGCTCTCGAATCGACGTTTATGCGATCCTTGGAGGGCACTATGATGGTCTCTACCCCCTTGTCTTCCTGAGCCAGGAAATGATGGGCCACCGTGGGAAAGTCCAGCTCGGTGGTCACAACTCGGTTCCGCTTTGAAAAGTCCAGGGATGAGGAGATAGCGGCGAGTCCAGAAGATATATTGGGCACTATGGCAACTTCTGTTTCCTCGCAACCAACCAGGCGGCTGAACTGTTGCCTAAGCGTGGTCAATTGGGCCATCCAATGGTCGTACCACGCCGCGGCTCCGTAGCTGGTCCACAAGTCCAGGTACCGATTTACTGCCTGGCGGCTGGGGTTGGATAGAAGGCCCAGGGAGCAGGTATTAAGGTAGGCGGTCTCCCTCAAGGTGGGGAACTCTTCTCTTAGCGCTCTCCAATCAACAGTTGTCGTCATGTATATCCCCTCATGCTGGAAATCTACGGTCAGAGGTCGTGCGATTGTATTAGCGCCGCCAGGAGTGGTCAAGCTGTGTTGAGGGGACTGGACCGAGGAAGGGTAAAACTCCTCCGACCCAACGCCACTGTGGTATATTGCTTTCGTCGTAAAAGAGGGAGGTCAACCGATGGAAATAGAGTTCACCGGCAAGACAGCCATCGTGACAGGGGCGGCTCACGGCATCGGTCGAGCCATTGTCCACGGGTTAGCGGCCCGCGGCGCCAGGGTTTGGGCCTGCGATATCCTGGGCGATGAGTTGCAAGAGACCGTTGCTACCACCGAACCTCAAAGGGGCGGAAACGTTCACTCCAGCATCACTGACGTCAGCGATCCGAAAGCCGTGACAAACCTGGTATCTCAAGCCTCCGCCGAGACCGGCAGGGTCGACATCCTTGTTCACAGCGCCGGGGGGACCATTGGCCAGGTGGGTCAGCCGGTTGAAGAGGTGACCGAGGAGCAGTGGCAAAGTATTTTTGACGTTAACCTCAAAGGAGCCTTCATCTGCTCCCAAGCCGTGGTCCCGGGGATGAAGGAAGCCGGCAGCGGAAGGATTCTAATCATCTCCAGCGGCGCGGGACTAGGTGTTAGCTTGACGGGCATACAGGCCTACGCCTCGGCCAAGGCGGGCCAAATCGGATTTGTGAGGCAGCTGGCCCACGAGCTCGGCTCCTTTGGGATTACGGTCAACAGCGTGGCTCCGGGATTCGTACGGTCCAACCCGGCCTCGGAGAGGCAGTGGGGGGCTATGGGCGCAGAGGGCCAGGAGCGGCTGGTGCAAAGCATCGCCATGAAACGCCTGGGTAGGCCCGATGATATCGCCAATGCGGTGATGTTCCTGGTGTCCGACTACGCATCGTATATTGCCGGCCAGACCCTTTCCGTCAACGGGGGCCGCTGAGGTAAGGCTCCTCTTACAGGACAGCTTGGTACACTTTTAAGCTGAAGATATAGGGCATTGTGCGCGAGATGGAGCCTATGGAGGCGCTCCAGATAGAGACTGATAAGCAATGCCCGTCATCATCTCTATTGAGCCTCGTGGACAGTGTGATTTGCCGGAAGGGCTACGACTACGCTTATGGGCGGTCTCGTGAGAACGAGGAGACCGAGGAAACGGGGCTCAGGGTTTCTCAGAGGCTACTGGGTGCGCGCTCCATAATAAGCGAATATTCGATAGTTCGGCCTTATTGGGCAGTTCCGAGTTTCCGCACTAGGTCCAGATGATCTTGTGTTAAGAACTTTACAAGATTGTGTTCAGCTTCAGGATTGATCAAGGATGCAATAAGCAGCGATAAGAAATTTTCATTATTCTTATTTCCCGGTTCAATCTGAGCCGATATCAAGAGTATTATCCTTGTGTAATTGACAACCCGATTCAAATGTTTGTCCGTTTCCGAATCCTTACTTTTTAAGTGGCTACCATGAACAAAGTCACTGCGAATTCCATATGCCTTGGCAATATCTTTGTATGCCGTTACAGGATTTAGCCCAACAAGCGACAGCAGCTTCGCCCCGCATAATCGGAGTCGCAAGCCGAGTTCACCGTCATTCCCCTTCCCAAGCAGCAAGGCTTCAAGGGACATTACGGCAAAGGCAAATCGAGCTTCTATCGTTTGGCGAGACAACAGAGAGTCGTTGTATCTGTCAATTGCGTCATTATAGTAATTCGGGGGTTTTAGCTTGGGACGAATCAATTTTTCAAATTGTCCTATGAACTCAGGGAGGGCGAGGCATTCAATCTTCGTAAGCACCCGCGGGGTCGAGTTGAATTCCTGGGGTCGAAAGCTATCATGACCTGACCCCCTGACAAACGTGTTTGCCGACTGCCTAATGCGAACGTAACTTACAGGCGCGCTCCGGTACATCCTCAATAACTGAACGATGGGATCTACTTCCTTTCGTGCCTCTGAGCCAGTTACTGTCACTGGGGCTAGATGTAACACTACGTCAGGCAGGAAAGCAGGGTCGACAATCGGATTAACAAAGGGTCGTGCCATCATAATGTCTTCGAGGGATGTCACGAACTTAAAATCCGACGGCATGGGCTTCCGGAGTGATGAATTCTCAGCCAATTTAACTTCTTTGATGGGCAATCTGATACCTTGCAACCAAACTTCAGTAGACCAGGGGATCCCCGCCTTTGTTAAATCTTCCACAAAGAATCCAACCAACGTGGCCAATTGGGAATTGGAAACAAGCGATGAGGGGTCCTGTATACAGCGTTGGACGAATCTAGTTAACCCGCTTGCTATGTTCTTTTTCGCTAGCGACGTACATTCCTCAATAAATCGCATCGCATCCTTATATTCAGGCAGTGATGCTACCTCGGATTGAATGAATCTGATAACCCTTATCCGATCCCACTCGGCACCTTTGTCGAAATACCTGGTCGATACGAGTGGTTGACCTAGTGGGCTCATTTTACCCACATCCTGATAATAATAGGTCTGCTCGATTTGAGCGAGATCTCCCTTCTTCACAGCCACCTGACTTGCCTGGCTAGCTGATTCTCCAAGGGTTGTAAGGATTGTCTGTAGATTGTACATTTCCCGCTCCGTCACTAGCTTATTTCACCGAGGCCGGTATCCAAGTCTTGATAGGCGTGAGTTGATCTGGAGGCAGGGAGTAGGGGTTGGGGACGTCATAGGAATTATGTATTTTATTGGGGCCCGTGTTCTTGATTTGAGTGCTTACTCTGTATCGCGATAACCATGGGAGTTAGGGGGCCAAATTTTGACTGGTCTGGTAATTAGATTAGTAAACCAGATCTCATCGAAGACGTTTCTGCCCTCCGAGGCTAGATAATGCCGAGCCAGGGTTAAAGCTTCGAAACTCCGGAATTGGCCTCCTTCGTGCCCTTCCAGGAAGTAAACGGCTGTAGTAAAGATTACCAGCCACAGAGGCTTTCCTCCCGATTTTGCATAGTTCTTTCCAATCTTCTGCCTTAAGAGATCAGTAAGAGCCGTACTCTTTCCACTTTCGTCCACACCGTACAGAGGCCCCCCAAACTCCTTTTGGATATACGAAATGTAATCGCCCTTGAGATATTCATCTTCGGATGGGGGAAACGTATAACTTCTATCGACTAACTCCGTAAGCTGAGCTTCTACCTTCTTCCCATTGACGGTCAAATCAAAGTCCTGATCATTTTCGGAAAGCTGCTCGAAGTCTCCGATCTGAAATTCGGGCGATAGCTTGTTGTATTGATGAGCGAAAATTTCGAAAGCACGTTTTTCTTGAGTTTCTTTTTCCTCCGGCAGTTTGAATATCTTGCTCGTGACCTTGCCATCCTTGCCGAATTGGATCGTCCCTGTGGGCTCTGTAGGTTTCTTCGGTTTCTTTGGCATGTCGTAGTTCACCTCTATTGATGGTCTCTTTTGTGAACATTAAATCCGTGACACTGTATACCTAACTCTCCATATACACCTAAGCCTCTACCCCACCCCCTACATGCCTCTATGGGCACCCAGACGACCACACAGCCCTGCAATCTCTGACTCCTACGCACAAATCATCCAACCCCTGGACGCCTACAGCCCGCAGCTAACCACCCTCCTCTGAAAGCTCTCCTTCTACCGCCTCTAGCTCCAGCTTCTTCTTCCACTCCCGATTCATCTGACGTATCTCCTCCAGGGCTTCCTTGCCTCTCTCATCCTTGCTTTCACTCCTTTGCCTGTATCTCTCGAGCCAACGAGCATTAAGCATGGTTATCAGTAACAGATCGGAGC
>JAPULR010000092.1 GCA_027294635.1 Chloroflexota bacterium
GACGTGGGGGAAGAGGAGATTTCCGAGGAGGCCTTCGACTACAGGGTGGTCAAGGAGATAAAAAGCGCGGGAGACCCCAGTGACGTGACCGCTGCCGTGAAGGCCGTGCTAAGCGCCAAGAGACCCGTGATCTACGCCGGATAGGGAGTCCTCTGGGCCGAGGCGTCCAAAGAGCTGCAGGAGTTTGCCGAGATGGTCAACGCGCCTGTGATGACCACCAACATCGGTAAGAGCTCCTTTCCTGAGAACCATGCCCTTGCGCTGGGCACTGGTGCGTCAACAATGCCCAAGACGGTGCGCCACTTCCTCGACAGGGCGGACCTTGTATTTGGCATCGGGTGCAGCTTTACCACCAACCTGGCATCCACCGGCATCCCGCCCGGCAAGATTCTGGTCCAGTGTACCGTCGACGAGCGTGACCTCAACAAGGAGCAGCAGATCCATCACGCCGTCATTGGAGACGCTCGTTTAGTCTTACTACAGCTTATTGAAGAGGTGCGCAGACAGGCGGGCTCCGACGGTCGTAAAGGGGATGGAACGGTGGCTCAGGAGGTCAAGCAGGTCAAAGGGGAGTGGTTGGAGGAATGGATGCCCCTTTTAACGTCCGACGAGGTGCCTATCAACCCTTACCGTGTGATTTGGGACCTGATGCACACTGTGGACCGCACCCAGACTATCGTGACCCACGACTCCGGCCATCCCCGGGACCAAACCATCCCCTTTTACGAAGCCATCACGCCACGGGGCTACCTGGGCTGGGGCAACTCCAGCCAGTTGGGTTACTCCCTTGGCCTTAGTATGGGAGCCAAGCTCGCCGCGCCGGAAAAGATGGTAGTTACCATAATGGGAGACGCAGCGATAGGCATGGCGGGAATGGACATCGAAACAGGGGTCCGGCTCCAGATACCAATCCTGATAATCGTGCTGAACAATCATGTCCTCAGCGGCTACTCCAGAAACTATCCAGTGGCTGCGGAACGATTCGGTTTTACCAACCTCTATGGTGACTACGCTGACCTGGCCCGAGCGCTGGGTGGGTACGGGGAAAGGGTTGAAAGCCCTCGGGACATCGTGCCAGCCATTGGGCGCGCTCAAGAGGCGATGGCCCTGGGTCGTCCGGCTCTCCTGGAGTTCATGACCAAGGAAGAGAACTCCCTCTGCCGGTATCCCGCCCAGTGAATTCCCTCGCTGTCGGGTAAATATTGAGGAGCGTGTAAGGGTAGCTTCCGGAGTAGAAAAGTACGATATTGTCATTGCGGG
Source organism: Chloroflexota bacterium (assembly GCA_027294635.1). Lineage (GTDB taxonomy): Bacteria > Chloroflexota > Dehalococcoidia > Lucifugimonadales > JAPULR01. Next base: position 1,261 of record JAPULR010000092.1, read on the forward strand.
AGGCGGCACCGCCGGGTGCGTGCTAGCCGCCAGGCTCACCGAGGACGGTAGGCGCACTGTGCTCTTAATGGAGGCCGATCCCGACTTCCAGGGCTTTGACCAGTTGCCCGACGACCTGAAGTATAGCAATACCAACGCCGCCTTCCGGCAAGGGGCACCCTATGATTGGGGGTATCCAGGCATTGCCACGCCTTTTCAAAAGGAAGTGCCGGTCCCACAGGCAAAAGTCATTAGGGGGTTGTAGCGCCCACAATGGCCCGGGACCCAATTTCTGGCGTGGCACTCCGGAGGATTACGGCCACTGGCCTGTCCTGATAACCAGGAGTAGTGGCTAGGTGGTCGGCCTAGTGGGGGTGACCAACTGGACGGGTTGCCCCCAAGTCGTCCTGAACACCCTTGAGGTTTGCTTTGGGGGTTGCTGAAGGTGATGGACAGGGTGAGTACAGTTATCTAGATTCGCCTTCTTCCACGACTAATGACCCCGTAAATCCATGAATCTCATGTCGAATGGTGAATTCTCCCGTACTGTCTGGAGTAAACTGGATGGGAGTGATCTCCCTCGGCCGTATATTGAGGTCGTCTGGGACATGGAAGGGCTCAAACGAAACCCTGTGCTCACCAATTAGACTGATGTTATGGATGGTGGTCGGAATTCCTTGCTGGATGACCAGTTCGTCAGGGAAGATTCGAAAATCATCTATGCTGTGGATCAGCGCGAACATCTGAACCCCTCTCTCCGCAGCGAGTCTATTTGCATCTTCCTGAGTTTCTGCCACCACTAGAGTTGCATCGAAGTTGTGTCCCACATTACGGATCTTGAATTCACCAGCCTGGTCGGGCAGAAATTCTATTACACCAATCTCACCCGGCAGGATAACCTCTGAAGAGCTAAAGAAGGGCTCGATGGTAAACCTGTTCACGTGTTCCCGGTGGAGCCGCGTGAGGTACAACCTGACCGGGATGTCTTTTATGACCACAATCCATCTGGGGAAGAAGCGAGTCGCAGCGTAATTTTCTATAATCGCAATCTCCTGGACTGTAGGTTGCTCCCCTATCGTCTCCGGTGTAGAGGTGGGAGTTGGTCTCGGTGTCGGCTCCGGCGTGGTGACAATCGGGCCTCCAGGCAGGCTTTCTACCACGGTTACGCTAGCCTGCATGAGGGAGGGATGAATCGTGCAGAAGTAGAGGAAAGTACCAGTTTGATTGAAAGTGAAGCTGAAGGAACTTCCCGTAGCGAGGGGGCCGCTGCTCCATATTCCTGTGTTGCCGCCAGGTTGCCCTGAGGTGGCAGTGTGTGACGCAACATCAAGGTTGGTCCATATCACATTGGTGCCCACCTCTATAGTTAGGTCCTGAAGGACGAAGTCCACGATGTCGGAGGCCAATTCCCCCTCCGCAAGAGCTCGGGTCGGTGCAGGAGCGGCTGTGGGGGTTGGCTCCTCCATCACCATGGCTTCATGAGTAGGCGTGGGGGTTGGCTGCGCCAGAGTGGGCATTGGAGTAGGCGTGGAAATAGCTTCGGGCTGG
>JAPULR010000093.1 GCA_027294635.1 Chloroflexota bacterium
CCCGGTCCGACTGTCGGCTGACGGTGTAGGTGGAGCTAAGGAAGGTAGCGATACCCTCGGGGGTAAAGGCGTCGGCCTGGGGACCCATGACCACCCTTAGCCGGTGCTCGTGGCCGTAGGTTGGGATCAGGTGACTAGGAACCCTGGTGCCTGTGGGAGAAGGGTCATTGCCGTCCGGCAAGGCCAACAGTCGGTCTCCCGGCTTCAGAATACGGCCCTGGAAGCCTCCCAAAGTTCCCCTAACGTAGGTGGACTTACTGCCCATAATCGTCGGTACGTCGATGCCTCCGGGCACCGCCAGATAAGTCCTCATGCCCGCCATAGGGCCGTCAAAGGAAAGGAGGCTGCCACCATTTATCTTCAAGACTCGCCAGATCGGAACGTGTTGACCGTCCAGCCTGGGCACCAGGTCGGCGCCACCCATGGCGATGACCGTGTCCGCAAGAAACCTGAGCTTCGGTCCCACTAGGGTTATCTCAAGGATTGCGGCTCCTTCCGGGTTTCCCAGAAGGACGTTGGACAAGCGAAGGGCGTAAGGGTCCATGGCCCCGGATACAGGCACGCCGTAGCGCTGGTAACCGTAGCGCCCCAGGTCCTGGACCGTGGTGAACAGCCCTCCCTCTACAACCTCCATTATCTCCATGCCTCTAACCCGCCGCCTCAGTTATAACCTGATATGTCTCTTCCTCAACCTGGCGCACTATGTGGGAGTACTGGTCCTCGCCAATTGGTACAAACCGGATATAGTCACCAGGCTCCACCAAGGATGGCGGCTCCCTGGCAGGGTCGAAGAAGATCAAGGGGGTCCTTCCGATGAGCTGCCAGCCTCCCGGCGTCGCGGTCGGATAGACTCCCGTCTGCTTCTCGGCGATTCCTACGGAGCCTGCGGGGATAACCGTGCGAGGGGTATCCAATCTGGGGGTCTCAATACGCTCGGACATACCTCCTAGATAGGGAAACCCGGGGGAGAACCCCAGCATATACACCAGGTAGTCGGTGCCCGAGTGAATGCTTACCACCTCCTCAGAGCTGAGACCGTTGTGCTGGGCTACGTAGTCCAGGTCCGGCCCCACCTCGCCGCCGTAGAGGGTCGGGATGTGCACTATTCTAGGCTCAGCGGCAGTTCCCTCCGAGGCAGCCGTCTGCAACGACGCCAACTCCTCTTCGAGGTGAGAAAGGCTTATCACCAGAGGGTCGTAGTGGACCAGGAGGGACCTGTAGGAAGGCACCAGGTCAAAGACGCCGTCAATACTCCGCTCCTCTATTGCCATGAGGAGGTTACGGACGGCCCGGTTTATTTCGGGGCTGATGGCGTTGCCCAGTTCCACGGCCAAAGCGCGGTCTCCCGCGGGGAGGTAGCGGGGTTCCTGGTACATGGAGCTATACCAGGCTGCTCATGGGCACTATCTCTACACCGGCGGCTTCCAGGCCCTCCTTCACGGCGCGAGCCATCTCCACTGCTCCCGGAGTATCCCCGTGGAGGCATAGACTGTCGGAGTGGATTTCTATCTCCTCGCCGGTGATGGCGGTGACCTTTCCCCGGGTGACCATCTTCACACTGCGCTCAACTACCTCGTTAACGTCGTGTATCACCGAGCCGGGTTCAGAGCGGGGCACCAGGGTCCCTTGGGCGGTGAAAGCCCGGTCGGCGAAGGCCTCGCGGGCCACCCTCAGACCCATCTCGGCGGCCAGTTCCACCCAGGCGGACCCGGCCAGGGCTACCAGGATCATGTTAGGGTCCACTTCAAGGGTGGCCTGGCAGATAGCCCGAGCCAGGGCCTTGTCTCCTACCGCCATGTTGTACATGGCGCCGTGGGGTTTCACGTGCTGGAGCTTCTTGCCACTGGCAAAGGCCTGTAGGGCGCCAATCTGGTAAGTGACATCGTTTCTGGCCTCCTCTGGACTCACGCTCATGTTTCGACGGCCAAAGCCCATGAGGTCGGGAAAGCTGGGTTGGGCGCCAACGCCCACGCCGTGCTTCTCGGCGAGCTGAACGGTAGTCTTCATCCACATGGGGTCACCGGCATGGAAGCCACAGGCTATGTTGGCCGATGTGATGTACTTAACTACCTCCTCATCACAGCCCAGCTTGTACATGCCGAAACTTTCGCCCATGTCGCAGTTAAAGTCTATCTTTGCGGCCATACCACTGCTCCTCCGCGAGATGTTATCCCTATAATTTCCACCTTCGAACACCTAATAGCGCCCTCATTATAAATGGATTCCCCCACGGGAGTCACCAAAGGTGCTAGCACCAGGGTAAGGTCACAGTGTAGAATTCCATCCTGCTGCTATAACCAAGGACGGAAGGTCCAACCATCGACTTCGACACTGGCAAAGCCCTCACCCTCACTTTAATAGGCATCGGCACGGCCTTCAGCCTCCTGGTGTTCCTGCTGATATTCACCACGGTCCTGCCTTACATAGCCAGGATGCTCGTGGGCTGGGGAGAGAGCTTGCCTGGGAATAGACGGAACCAGGAGGAGAGGGACAAAGCGCTTGCGGCGGCTATAGCCGTGAATATTGCCTTAACAGAAGGTGGTGCTCAAGCTATGAGCCGAGCTAATGATGAGGAGACATCACAGGCCAATGAAGCTGGGGAAGATGCTTCCAAGCCCTAATGTGGCCCTACCCCTTTGTTTCCTTCGTCGCGGTGAAGTAGAGTCCTAGCCGGTGGAAGAGCTCAAAGACTTCCTGAACGCCAGCGGCTTAGCCAACCTGGACTGGCAAAACTTCCTTCTGCTGTTCCTGGGCACAACCTTCGTTGTCTTTGCCATCGCCAGGAAGACAGAGCCCTACGTTCTGCTGCCCATAGGCCTGGGCATTATCCTGGCAAACCTACCCCTCACGGGACTCACTGACTACTCACCCGGTGCGGGGCAGCAGGAGTCGGGTTTCCTGGGGGTGATATTCGAGTTTGCCATCTTCAGGTGGAACATCCTTCCACCCCTCATCTTTCTTGGGCTGGGCGCCCTGACGGACTTCGGTCCCATTATCGCCAACCCCAAGACCCTCCTTTTGGGCGCTGCGGCCCAGATGGGAATATTCGCTGCTTTCTGGATAGCGCTGGTCTCCGGCTTTGAAATGGAGGAGGCTGCAGCTATAGGTATCATTGGCGGCGCCGATGGCCCCACCACCATCTTCGCCTCGGCGCGTCTGGCCCCTGAGTTGTTGGGCATCACGGCGGTAACGGCCTACTCCTACATGGCCGGCGTGGTATTCATTCAGCCACCGCTGATGCGGCTCTTGACCACCAAGCGTGAGCGGGAGATCGTTATGAGGCCCCTCAGGGAGGTGTCCCGCCTGGAGAAGCTCCTTTTCCCCACCGCAACTATGGTCATCATAATCCTGGTAGTTCCGGAGTCCGCACCGCTGATAGCCATGTTCATGATCGGCAACCTATTTAGGGAGAGCGGGGTGGTGCCGCGGCTGTTCAACGCCGCCTCCAACGAGATTCTCAACATCGCCACAATCTTCTTGATGATCACTGTTGGAGCCCAGCTATCGGCGGGGCTAGTCTTTGACGTGGATACGGCAAAAATACTAGGGCTGGGCCTCGGCGCCTTCGCCTTTAGCACCATAAGCGGGCTTCTGTTTGCCAAGGGAATGAACCTGTTTGTCAAAGAGAAGATAAACCCTCTTATTGGGTCGGCGGGGGTTTCGGCAGTGCCCATGGCCGCCCGGATATCCCACAATATGGGGCAGCGGGCCAACCCCCAAAACTTCCTCCTGCCACACGCCATGGGTCCCAACGTAGCCGGAGTCATCGGCTCCGCCGTGGTGGCGGGGGTGTTCATCTCCATACTGAGCTAAGCTGCTGCCGGCAGTACGGAAATACTTCCGCCTCACCTCACCATGAGGCTGGCGACTCGGTGATATAATGCCCCTGGCATCCTCTGTGCGAGTATCCCACCCAGCATGTTCATGGGCTTAAGCCCCCGTAAACCCCCACTTATATCGGCCTACCTCGAGACGGAGCGCTGAAATGCGCCGACTCAAGGTCAAGGTCGGTGACCGCTGGTACACCGTGGAGGTGGGCGATTTGAAGGGGTCTTCCGTCCAGGTGCTGGTAGACGGAGAGCCGGTGCGTGTGGACCTGGACAACCTTGGAAGCGAGGGTAAGCTATCTTCCGGGGATGCTCCCCAGGCCACCGCCCCCACACCCTCAACCCAAAGTGGGAGCCAGAACCTGGTTCGGGCTCCCATGCCTGGGGTGATACTTTCCATAGACGTCCGGGTGGGAGAACGCGTTTCAGCGGGAAGCAAGGTCTGTGTCCTTGAGGCTATGAAGATGGAGCAGGTCCTGCTGGCGCCCGGGGACGGAGAGGTCAAGGCGGTCCACGTGCAGCAGGGTCAGAACGTGTCTATTGGAGAGACCATAATTGAGCTGGACTGACTCAAACCATTTCTAACTAGATCATAGGAGTAGCCAAGATGCCCCTTAAAACAGTAGCAATCCTAAGCCCCGGCGACATGGGCCACGCCGTCGGCAGAGCTTTACGGGAAGGGGGACTCAACGTAATAACCTGCCTCCAGGGCCGGAGCAAAAGGACTGGTCGGTTGGCCCAGGAGGCGGAAATTGAGGACGTATCCAGCCTGGAGGAGTTGGTCAGCAAGGCAGACCTTGTCTTGTCCATAATGGTGCCGGCGGAGGCCGTCGGCCTGGCGCGTCAGGTGGCTAAAACCCTCCACGACAGCGGCTCGGATACATACTTCGCCGATTGCAATGCCATATCACCTCAAACTACTAAGGAAATCGAGGGCATCATCACCAAAGCCGGAGGCCGCTACATAGATGCCTCCATCGTCGGCAGTCCCCCTGGTAAGGGGAGGCCCCCCCGTTTCTACACATCGGGGGAGCACTGCCATGTGATGTCTGAGATGGATGGCATGAGCATATCAGTGCGACCGTTAGGGGATGAAATTGGCAGAGCCTCGGGCATCAAGATGTGCTACGCTGGCCTCACCAAAGGGACATCAGCCCTCCATATCGCTGTCCTTTCGGCGGCGGAGGCCATGGGCCTTTCGGAGGAGCTGCGGGCCGAGTTCAGCTCCAGCCAACCCCACGCCCTACAGCAGATGGAGTCTGGCATATCCCGCCTCCCGTCCAGGGCTTTTCGTTGGATCGGAGAGATGGAGGAGATCGCCGCCACCTACGACCATCTGGGGGTAACACCCCACTTCCATAAAGGGGCCGCCGAGGTGTATCGCCTCCTCAGCGAGACCTCCTTTGCCTCGGAGAAGGCCGAATCGGTGGACACTAACCGCACCACGGCCCAGACTATAAAGGCCACCGTGGGCCTCCTCCATTCCCACGCTGACAAAAGTAGCTAAGACAGGCGCAACGTGGTAACCTGTGGCCCAACAGCCTCCCTGTCTGATTTAGAAAGGCGTGGACACCCCGTTGGGTAAAGACCAGACCTCCTCCAGGATAAACCTGTTCACCGAGTCCATTATTCGAGAGATGACTCGGATCAACAACATGCACGACGGCATCAACCTGGCCCAGGGATTCCCCGACTTTGACCCCCCACGAGAGCTGATAGACGCGGCCAAGGCGGCCCTGGATGACGGCTACAACCAGTACGCCATCACCTGGGGTTCTCCACGGCTGCGAGAGGCCCTGGCGGAGAAATTCGGCTGGTACAACGGCGTCACGGTAGACCCCAACAAGCACATAACCGTCGCCTGCGGGGGCACCGAGGCCATGGTCTCTACCATGCTGGCCGTGATCGATCCCGGTGACGAGGTAATTATCTTCGAGCCTTTCTATGAGAACTACGGGCCGGACACGCTGCTGTCCCAGGGAACGCCGGTCTACGTCCAGCTATACCAGCAGGGAGACTCCTTCACCTTCGACCCTGACGAGCTGCGGAGGGCCTTCTCCAAAAAGACCAAGGCCATCGTCATCAACACGCCCCATAACCCCACCGGAAAGGTGTACTCCTACGATGAGCTGAAGATTATCGGCGACCTGTGTCAGGAGTACGATGCCCTGGCCATCACCGACGAGCCCTATGAGCACATTCTCTTCGACGGAGACGTACATCACAGTATCGCCTCCCTACCAGGAATGGGGACCCGCACCATTACGGTGAACAGCCTGTCAAAGACCTACAGCGTCACTGGCTGGCGTATCGGGTGGGCCATTGCCCTGGACGAGAAGATCACCACGGGCATTCGCCGTGCCCACGACTTCGTGACGGTGGGCGCTGCCGCACCGCTGCAGGAGGCCGCGGCGGTAGCCCTGCGGTTCCCCAAGAGCTACTACGAAGAGCTGGCGCAAGGCTACGCTGTTCGCCGGGACACCATGCTCTCGATTCTAGGGGAGATGGGATTCGACTACATTACGCCCAGGGGCGCTTACTACGTGATGACCAGGTACCCAGACTGCGGCTATGACGACGACAACGAGTTCTCCATGTTCCTGTCAAGCAAGATTGGGGTAACGCCAGTCCCCGGAAGGGCCTTTTACCACGATCCCAAGATGGGCAAGCCCTACATTCGTTTCGCCTTTCCCAAACGGCCCGAGACCTTCGCAAAGGTACGGGAGAGGCTTTCCAAGCTGGCGAGTTACCGGCGGTAAGGTCAGTGAGCGGGCCAAGAAAGGGGAGTGCGCTATGCGTGAAGTACCCATTCGCGTAAACACAGAAAACAGCCGCCGCATGCTGGAAGAAGCCCGCAAGTTCGCACCCGCAGGGGTACAGGGCGACGGACGATGGTACGACCCTTACCCCCTGTTTATCAGCAAGGCCCACGGATCCCGTATATGGGACGTGGACAGTAACGAGTACATAGATTACCACGCTTCTTACGGGCCCGCGGTCCTGGGTTACAACCACCCGCAGATTAAGGACGCTATCAAGGAAACTCTCGATAATGAAGGCGTCCTCTTTGCTGCCCCTCATCCCAAGGAGGTGGAGCTGACCAAACTCTTCGCCGAGCTGGTGCCCTGCGCTGAGAAGACGGTCCTCTGCGGCGGGGGCGGCTCCGACCCTATGTACCACGCCGTCAGGGTGGCCCGCGCATACACCGGCAAGACCAAGGTCCTGAAGTTTGAGGGAGGCTATCACGGTTGGCACGACTACCTCTTGGCCAGCGTGCGCCCCGATCCACAGAAGGCCGGTCCAGCGGACGCTCCTCATACCGTCGGCGGTTCCTCCGGTGCCCTTCAGGGGACGGTAGATCAGATACTGGTTGCCCCATTCAACGACGAGTCGGCGGTGGAGCGCATCGTTGAGCGAGAGAAGGACAACCTGGCAGCCATCGTCATAGAGCCCGTTTGCCACAGCGCCGGCTGTTTGATAGTCAAGACAGAGTTCCTACAGTTCCTGAGGGATATCTGCGACCAATACCGCATCGTCCTCATATTTGACGAGGTCATTACCGGCTTTCGCCATCACATCGGTGGGGCCCAGGCCATTCTAGGAATAACCCCGGACCTGGGAGTCTTCGGCAAGGCTATGGCCAACGGCTACGCTATCAGTGCATTGGCGGGCAAGAACGACATCATGTCCCTTTTTGCCCCCGAAGGCCCGGTGTTCATGTCGGGGACTTACATGGGCCACTTATTGGGCGTAACGGCGGCTTTAAAAACTCTTGAAATCTTAAAAGACGGCGCCGTTCATAGGCGCCTCTGGGATATGGGTAACCGAATGAGTGGAGAGCTAAACGCCGTTATTGACGAGCTGGAGCTAGACGCCTACTGCGTCAACTTCGGGTCTATTTGGTGCCTCTACTTCACCCGCCACGTAGAGAATCACCGAGACATCATTGAGATGTCGGCCCAGCACAAGGGGTATCCCAAAGACGTAGCCTACCGCAACACGCTGCTGAATAACGGAATCTACATACAGCCCTACTACACCAGCCGTGGATTTATCTCCGCCGCCCACAGTGACCAAGAGATAGATAAGACTATTGACATCACCCGTGATTTCCTGACCGCGCACAAGGACGACTTACGGTAACCACACAACGGGCGGAAATTATCCGCTCATGGTGAGCTTGTCCCGTCCCGTTATTCCCGCTATC
>JAPULR010000094.1 GCA_027294635.1 Chloroflexota bacterium
AGCACGGCTCGGCTGGTTGCCAAGCACAGGCCACGCCACACTATCCTGGCGCCCACACCCCTGGAGGAGACCTACCGCCGCCTCTCCCTGGTCTGGGGAGTGGTGCCAATTCTGAGCGAAAGCATGGCCAATACGGACGAGATGATTAGCAAGGCTTTATCGGCAGCCCTGGAGTCTGGACTTGTCCATCGCGGCCAAAGGGTGGTTATTACAGCGGGGGCGCCGGTGGGAGTGCGGGGAACCACCAACCTGATAAAGGTGGATGAATTGTAATTAGTGAAATCCTGTCTGCACTGATGATGGAGCCTTTGAAACAAAAGGAGTCAGCTATGGCCAGTACAGCCTTCCATGCTGAGACAATCATTAGCAACGCTAACATCCTAACCATAGACCCGACGCAACCAAGAGCGCAGGCCCTGGCTATAAGGGACGGGAAGTTCCTCGCCGTTGGCAGCAATGATGACGTTTCAGGCCTTAAAGGCAAAGGCACTACAGTACTTGACCTAAAGGGCAAAACTATCCTTCCCGGGTTTATAGACGCTCACACCCACGTCATGAGCAGCGGTACCCGCCACGTGGCGCAGGAGGACTGTGACCTTCGCTCCGTAGGGGAGATTCAGGAAGCCCTGAAAGGAAGGGCAAGAACCACACCAGCAGGCCAGTGGGTGCTGGGATTCAAGTTTGACGATACCAAGACCAGTGAGAGCCGGTTCCTGAACCGAAGGGACCTAGACGCCGTCAGTACCCAGCACCCCGTGATGGTCGCTCATCAGGCGGGCCACGTCTACTTCTTTAACTCCAGGGGCCTGGAGGCCGCCGGGTTCCACCAAGACTCTCCGGACCCCTCGGGTGGGCGCCTGGGCCGGGACCCCAACACCGGGGAGCTGGACGGGTTAGTCTATGGAAGGGCTATCGAGCGGGTACAGAGGGAAGTTTTGCCTCCTTCCACCGACGCGGACCGTCGCCGGGGGTTGAGCCTCATCTGCCGGATGTTCGCCCAGGCTGGACTGACCAGTGTCCATGATGCCATGGTGTCCAACGACGACCTGCGCGTTTACCAGGAGGCCAAAGACAACGGCGACCTCCCCATCCGTGTCTATTTGTTGATGTTCCGCGACCACTTTCCAGCCCTTCGAGATGCGGGTATCAGGACCGGTTTCGGTGACGACCGGCTCAGGATCGGCGGGATAAAAATGGTGGCCGACGGCGCCATTGCCACCCGCACGGCCTACCTATCGCAGCCTTACATAGGCAGCCAATGCGACCATGGCCTGTCGGTAATGGATCCGGAGGAGACCCAAAGCAGGGTCATGGAGATGCACAGGGCTGGATTCCAGGTCTGTATCCACTCCAATGGTGATTCGGCCATTGACATGGTGCTCACCGCGTATGAAAGGGCTCAATCAGCCTATCCCAGGGAAGACCCCAGACACAGGATTGAGCACTGCAGTGTGGTCAACCCTGATCTGCTCAAGAGGATTAAGGCCCTTGGATGCGTCGCCACGCCTTTCTGCTCCTACATCTACTATCACGGTGAGAAGATGCCTTTTTACGGGGAGGAGCGCCTTAAGTGGATGTTCGCCCAGCGTTCCTTCATTGACTACGGTATAAACTCCACCGGCGCCGCTGACTACCCCTGCAGCCCCCTGCCTCCTCTCATGGGAATCCAGAGCTGCGTTACCCGTGAAGACGCCACAGGGCGTGTTTGGGGCCCCAACCAACGTATTTCGGTGGAAGAGGCTCTGAAGATCTATACCATCAATGGCGCCTACGCCTCCTTTGAAGAGAAAATCAAGGGCTCCATAGAGGTCGGCAAGCTGGCTGACCTGGTGGTTCTGGGGGAGGACCCCACCAAGGTGGACCCGCACACCATAAAAGACATCCCAGTTGAGCGTACAATTGTCGGTGGGGAGACGGTATACCAAAGCTAGGAATCCAGGCGTGGAGCCATTCAAACATCGCCGATACTGGGTTAGATAGGGCTAAAAGGGCAATTCAGGCGCAAAACGGGGAAAATCACCCCCAATTCATGGATAATTATGGTGACTAATTAGATTATGTGAGGTAGTATGTAGCCATTCTTTAGGTTGGAGGTGACCATGCAAGCCTACTGCGTCAAGTGTCGAGCGTCTCGAGATATAAGGAACCCCCAGCAGATCACCATGAAAAACGGTCGTCCGGCTACTCAGGGAACCTGTCCCACTTGCGGGACCAAGATGTTCCGCATCGGCAAGGCTTAACGCCGTTACCGTACCTGGAGCATAGTGGAATCCTAACCTCTGGTTAAAGAGGAACACCGGTATAGTGAAGATTGGGGAGAGCGGTATTTTTGGCCGTTGCTGACTCAACAAAACATCGACATTAACTGTTGCGGGGCTCTAGCTAAACCCGGCGGTTAAGCGTTAAGTATATCGTAAGGTAACCCCTAAAAACCCTGGCGCCTTCATAAGCGCCAGGGTTTTTTCTTACCACAGGGAAAAAGCCTTGGGAAAACCAAATAAAATTCAGGGTCCAAACAAGCGGCGCAAGGGATGGAGTTAGACACATAACCACTCCATCCCATCTTCTCAAGTGAGAGCTTTATCCTAGTTCCAGCCCTCTAAAGCAACGATTTTGCTACGGTTCCCACCCTTATTTCCCAAAACATCCGGTACCAATGGCACATGCTCACTTCTCCGTCATGTAATACATTTTATACATGAGTGACATGCCTAGGCGTGCAGCCAAGTCCATTCGCATTAACGAGGAGGTGTACTACCGGGCACGGGTAGCAGCGGTGATCTCAAGAAAGAGCCTTGGCCAATGGTTAGAGGAGGCCGTGGAAGAGAAGCTGGACATAGAGGGCATACCCCCGTTGCTGGCTTCAAAGGGTCAAGAATAAAACCAGTCAAGCCAGTTAAAACGTACATAAGAGACCACAAACAACTCTTGCTGGCTACAAATGGGTACATCAACAAGGGGCGCGACCACTTCTGGAAAGACTAATCCTTTTCAATTTCATCCGCACTAAGAGTGGCAGATGTGCATTCGCAGATAAATATAAGCCTGGAACCCCTAGAGAGCTTTGTCGTGGCCCAGTTCATCCGATACCTGGTCCCGGACGAACAGCACCCTCATGTGCCTCGGCGCCTCCTAATGGACTTCGGACTCGTCCTCCTCCATCACACCAATGAGGCCGGGGGTCTGATTACGGATGCTCAGGCTGAGAGCATTCCCGTTACCGAAGAAGACATCCTAAACCTCAGGGAGCTGATCCCGGCCTCGGCGACGGTAGGAAGCACCCCTGTTGGATTGTCCATTCATCGAAAGCTGTACGAGGCGTTGCTCCGGTATCATCCGGAGCAGGCCGCCGAATTACGGTTCGGCGAGGAGGATGAACCCTCCAAAGAGGGCTTCGCCGTGGAATTGCAGCGGTTAAAGCGTAGGAGAAGGAGGCTGAAGAAATGACCAGCCCAACGCGTACTACCCCCAGAACGAAACCGCAGGTAGAGCCCAAGCCTCAACGGCGGTACCATCCCGACTGGCACTGCCCTGGCCAGAAGGAACGGACCACCCGAACGGTGCGGCGTATCCTGGCTCCTTAACCAGGAGGTCTGAAAGAGGAAGCAAATGGAATAGGGAAGGCCCTTATTCCCAACTCGACACGTTGCCATAGGAGGTCAGGACATGACCCTTGCAACTCAGACCGAGGAACGAGAAGTACTTCAAGAGCAGATCGACACCGTTTTTGAGATCCTGGAGGACTGGTACCAGGCGATTGAGAACGGGACGGCCCATCACCGGCTCCCAGACCCAAGCTTTGAGCCCCCTCAAGGACGGCCGCCCATAACCCAGGCCCTGGTTGAAGAGTTCATTAAGGAGCTCGATCGGGAGATAGATATCGACGCCTTTGGCGTTCAGGGACGACGATATAGCGCCGATGCTAGCAGCGAGTTTCACCGGCTGGATTTTCCGCAGCGAGTGGCCTTAGTACAGCAGCTCATGACGGCATTGCTCAGTGAGAAGGAAATGTCGAAAAAGGCGGAGGCTCTCCGGGCTCAACGAGCGTCCGACAAACAACCTGAAGCTCCTTAGGCTGATGCCGCCCCATCACAGCCTAAGACCCGGAGACAACTGCACTCGGCCATTTCCTGTTGGCTTGAAGGTCGATCCGCGGGTCAACCTTTTAGCCGACACGAAATCAGCGAGTTGGGGGATTTCCCTGGAGTGTCTAAGCCATATGGTAGAGACAGTTGGTACTTCTCTACTAAGGCATAATACTGGCAATCGGCCAGCGAGGTGACAGTGATGGTAAGTACATCCTTAAAAGTCAGCAAAGCCGTCGAAAGTCCGATAGAACTTCCCAGGGATATGGCCGCGAGCCGCATTTCAGAGCTGGCCCAAGCCTACATACTGCAGGGACCGGCATCCATCAGTGACGCGGACCTGTACCTGGCTAACAAGTCCTTGCTCGACAGAATGTCCAGTGCCGGGGATATGGGCCTTACACCCCGAGACGTGATCCTCTCACTATTGCGCCCCGTCCTCAGTTCTGGCGAACACTGCCGCTGCGCTTCCTGCCAGAGCCGGTGTCTCGTCTGCAAGAGAGCTGCAGAGGGCGTATCTGAAAAAGCATCTCGCTAACACCTGGGCGGCCATAGCCCTGCCTTTTGACAAGGCTCCAGGTCTCTGCTATTTTGGCACAGGCTCTAAATCACCAATCTCAGAGGTGCCTAATTGACCTGGGCCGAGACCCTTGTAGCCTCCCTAAAGAAGGCCGACATATCTCTCGTAGCCTACGTCCCTGATATAAGCATCTACCAGGCTACCAAACTCATGGAGGATGACCCCTACTTTCACGTGGTGGCCGCCACCCGGGAGGAAGAGGCCATTGGGGTGGCCGTGGGAGCCTACGCCGTGGGGAGGAGATCGGCGGTGTTCATGCAGTCCAGCGGTCTGGGTAACTGCATCAACGCCATAACCAGCCTCTGCATCCCCTGCCGCACTCCTATACCCCTTTTCATAAACCTGCGGGGCGAGCTGGGTGAGTTCAACATCGCCCAGGTGGCCATGGGGCGAGCCTCCAAGCCCATCCTCGACATCCTGGGCCTGCCCCACTACACCCTTACGCAGACTGAGGATTTGGACACGGTACTCGACGGAGCGCTGGACCTGTGCTACGCCAGCCGCGAGCCCGTGGCGCTATGCATGACGCCCCTGTTGCACCGGGGGTCCCTTGCATAGATTCGAAGCCACCAAAATCGTCCTGGAGCAGATCGGAAACCGGCCCATCGTCAGCAACCTTGGTCCCACCACGGACGAGCTGTGGCACGCGGGCCACCGCGACCGCAACTTCTACACCTGGGGCTCTATGGGCCTGTGCTCCTCCATCGCCCTGGGGATGGCCCTCTCCACCGATGAGCAGGTGGTGTCCCTGGACGGCGACGGCTCTCTGCTGATGAACCTGGGGACCATCGCTACCATAGGCCGGGAGAAGCCCCAAAACCTCATCGTCATCGTTTGGGACAACGAGGAGTGGGGCCAGACGGGCCATCAGTCCTCCCACACCGCCATGGGCACCGACCTGGAGCGTGTTGCCCAGGGCTGCGGCATCCCAAGGACGGCCAAGGTGACCACCGAAGAGCAGCTGGAGACGGTGCTGAAAGAAGCCCTGAACACCCCTGGGCCCTGGTTCATCGTGGCCAAGATTGAGGAGACGGAGCACCTGCCCTATGCACCCATAGAGCCGGAGATGACCCTCTACCGGTTCCGCGCCACCTTCCCTCGGGCGTCCACCAACCCCCTGACCGAGCCGTGGCGCCGGTCTAAGAAGTCCTCCTAACCCTTTTTATCCCTTACCTCCGGTCATCCTGAGCTTGTCGAAGGATCATCCTGATCCCGTAGTGAATCCAGCAACCCTTGAACTTGGGCGACACGATGCGGTACTCCAAGTTTTTGCCACGCCTCCAGAGACGTCCGGTACATCTCCTCCGCCCCCTCCAGGTTGCCCCGGGCCTTGAGCACATTGCCTAGATTGCCGTAGTCACTGGCAATCCCCTCCAACCTGCCGAGCCTCTCGTTGACCTCCAGAGCCTTCCGATACATCTCCTCCGCTCCGTCAAGTTCACTCTGTGTCCAGAGCACATTGCCAAGGTTGCTGTAGTCGGCGGCAATCCCCTCCAACCTCCCCAGCTTCTCGTTAATCTCCAGCGACTTCCGGTGCATCTCTTCCGCCTCGTCCAGGTCGCCCCGCGTCCTGAGTACGATGCCCAGGTTGCCGTAGGCGTTGGCCATCCCCTCCAGCCTGCCGAGCTTATTCTCGATCTCCAGGGACTTCCGGTGCTTCTCCTCCGCCCCGTCCAGGTCCCCTCGAATCCGGAGCACAATGCCCAGGCTGCCGTAGGCACTCGCCATCCCGGCCTCTTCGCCCTGCTCCTCTGATATTGCTCGTGCTCGTTCAAACATGACCATCGCCTGGTCCAGGCGACCTCCACGCACCAGGTACCTGCCGTACTCAATAAACGCCGCAGGATCGTTGCCTCCCACAATGGCCTTGGAAAACTCAACTTCGGCCTCGCTCAAACGCCCCTCGTCGGCCAGCGACCAGGCGTCAGATATAAAAGAGTCCAGGGCCATAGATGCGGCGGACTCCAATAGCGCCTCAACCTCCATTCCTTCTGAACCCGCCCCGGATGGTGGCGGTGTCGGCTTCTCCACTCGTCCTGTTTCGCCAGCTTCGTAGTCTCGGAGCCACTGCCCTAAATGACGCCGCAGAAGCTCACAGAAGAACTCAATGGTATCGAACGAATGAAAGAGATGTTCCTTCTCCTGTTCCACTCGACCCTTGAAATCGAGCACCTTCTGGAGCTGCGGCCCCGGATCACTTAACTGCTTCGGGTCCACTGCTTTGAACATCATCACGATTTGCCGCATAGACAGGTCAGAGTCTTCGTAGCATTCCATCGCCACGCTGTACTCTTCCTCGGTCCCAGAGCTATACCCTTCCTCGTCTTTGCTGGAAGGCGAGCCCCAGCGATCACAAAGCAGCAAAAAAAGTAGTCGCACTTTCGAACATCCTCATTAATGATACTCTGCGGCCGACCTACCCTTCCCAGGGTGTCCTCCCAGCCCACCGGTATGAAAAGGACCCCACGGTGTACCGCCTCGCTCTCATTGTAACTCTGGACCTCTCTTCGAAAGGCTTCGCATTCATCCCGGAACCCGCCGGGAGAGGCTATGAAAATACTGTACGCTTTCAGATCGGTTGGCATTGGAACATCTACTGCTGTGCTATTTGAAGTGAGTGTAGCACGGGCATTCGGTATCTTCCAAGGCATCGCTGGCTGTTCGCGCGTTTTATTGCAACCAACCGTGGGATACAGTAGAATTTCCAACACATACTTCCTGTTTCCATAGGTAAAAACAGGATAACTGTTGGCAAGGATAAAAATACAAAAACTTTCATTGGAGAGCATCTTCATGGCTAAAACGCAGATTATCTCCTCAGACTCCCACGTGGTTGAACCCCCAGACCTGTGGCGGGACCGGATGGACCCCAAGCACGGCGACCGTATACCCCACCTGGTGAAGGGGGACCCATTCGACCAGTGGTACTGTGACCACCAGGGCATAGGGGTCCTCGGCGGCATCTCCCAGGCGGGCAAACGGTACTCAAATCCTCAAGACATCACCCTGGAAGGCAGCTTCGCAGACGTGCCACCGGGGGGCTACGACCCCCACGCTCACGTGGAAGACCTGGACGTGGACGGTATCTACGCCGACGTTCTGTATCCGTCCATTGGGCTGAATTTGTACAGCCTTCCCGATGCGGAGTTCTTGCGAGATGTCTTCGCCGCCTACAACGACTGGTTGGCCGACTTCTGTAGCGCCTACCCCAACCGGCTGAAGGGTATCGCTATGATTCTACTGGACGATGACCTGGAAGCAGGCATCGCCGAGCTGAAGCGCGCTGTTAAGATGGGCCTTTGTGGAGCCATGATTCCCGTCTACCCCAGGCCCGGTGAGACCTACGACAAGCCCCTTTACGAGCCCTTCTGGGCCGCGGCCCACGACCTTGATATGCCTCTGAGCCTTCATACAGGCACCAACCGCCCCGGCTCCACATCGATGCGCACCGAAGGTAAGATCACCCAGACAGGGGTGGACCGGAGCAACACTGATTACTGGGTCCGCATGTCCATGGGTCACATAATTTTTTCCGGGGTCCTGGAGCGCTACCCTAATCTAAAGATAGTCAACGTGGAGCATGACCTGGCCTGGATCCCCTACTACATGCGGCGCATGGACCTTACCTATATCGAGCGGCCTACCCAGGCGACCTACAGG
>JAPULR010000095.1 GCA_027294635.1 Chloroflexota bacterium
GTGTAAATCTGGGTGGGCTCACCAACGTGTTGCGGGCAACTGTGTTTTGTGTGCAACACCTGCTCGCCCTTCGACAGGCTCAGGGTCCCGTTATCGGGATGGTGAGCTTGTCGAACCATGAGCGGTTGGTTTCCCCGCTCACCCTGAGCCTGTCGAAGGGCGAGCGAATGTTGCACACAAAACACAGTTGCCCGCAACACGTTGGTGAGCCCACCCAGATTTACACAGGAGCCAATATCTAAGCCATGCCCAACATGGAATGGGCCTGGCTTATTCCCGCCTTAAGCTTCATAGCCTTTCCATTAATTATAATCTTCGGTAGGTTCCTCCCCGGCAAAGGTTCTTTCCTTGCTATTCTGGCCATAACCGTGGGCTTCATCCTCTTCTGGTTCGTGGCCATCGACCGCGTAGACCAGGGGGCCACGGGAGTGGACTTCTTCAGCCGCAAGTGGTTCGATGCGGGCAGCGTAACGCTTAGATGGGGCATGATCATCGACCCACTGACCATAGTCATGCTGGGCCTGGTGACCTTTGTAGCCCTGATGGTCCAGATTTACTCCCTTGGTTACATGAAAGGCGACCCACGCTTCGGCTGGTACTACGCCGTCCACGCCCTCTTTGCCGCCTCCATGCTAACCCTGGTGCTGGCTGACAACTTCCTGTTGCTGTACATTGCCTGGGAGCTGGTGGGGGTGTGCTCCTACCTCCTCATCGGCTTCTGGTACGAGCGAAAAGCCGCCACCGAGGCTGCCAAGAAGGCCTTCATCACCACCCGCATCGCCGATGTAGCCCTTCTGGTCGGCATACTGTTGCTGTTCAAAGAGGTGGGCACCTTCAGTATGTCAGAGACCTTTCACCAGGCGGAGCTGCTCATCGCTGGGGAGGACAGCCTCCTGGGCACCGGAACAGCCACTGCGGCGGCCCTTCTTATATTCGTTGGCGCTATGGGTAAGTCGGCCCAGGTCCCCTTCCATGTGTGGCTTCCCGACGCCATGGAGGGACCCACCCCAGTGAGCGCCCTGATACACGCCGCAACAATGGTAGTGGCGGGAGTGTTTCTGGTGGCAAGGACATACGTCATATTTGAGGCCGCGCCGGACGCTCTACTGGTGGTGGCGAGCGTTGGACTGATGACTACCCTGGTAGCCGCCACCCTGGCGCTGGTGGCCACGGACCTGAAGCGTATCCTGGCCTACTCCACCGTAAGCCATCTGGGGCTGATGATGCTGTCGCTGGGGGCCTTTGGTTATACGGCGGCCATATTTCACCTGCTGGCCCACGGCTTCTCCAAGGCCCTGCTCTTCATGGGAGCCGGCAGCGTGATGCACGGCGCCGGCCAGACGGACATACGGCAGATGGGAGGACTTCGCAAGGTGATGCCCCTCACCGCCCTGGTCTTTGGCATAGGAGCCCTTTCCCTTGGCGGCATACCTGTATTCGCCGGGTTTTGGAGCAAGGACGAAATCCTCATATCGGTGCTGGACAACAGGCACTCTATCTTCATCGTCCTCACCCTGGTAGCCGTATTTTTCAGCGCGCTGTATATGGCTCGGGCCTTTATTGTGGCTTTCCTGGGGGATCTGAAAGAGGAGAACCGCCACGCCCACGAAGCTCCCTTTGCTATGGCGTTGCCTATGGTCTTCCTGGCAGTTCTGGCCGCCATATTTGGGTTCATTGCCCTGGAGTGGACCGACGAGTTCACCGGCTTCGGCTCCTTTCTCTTCTTCAGGGAGGCCCACGGATTTGAATTTAACGTGGGGTTAGGCGTTGGGTCCATCCTCCTCTCACTCGGAGCCTTTGCTCTGGCCTGGATGGTTTACCGGACGGGCCAGGTTTCCCTGGACCCGCTGAAACAGCGGTTCGCCCTGGTCATTCGTGTGGTGGAGCGAGGCTATTTCTTCGACGACGTGTACCAGTGGACGGTGGACCGGGTGGTGCTGGTCTTCGCGGCCTTTATCGGGTTTTTCGACCGGGTTGTTGTCAACGATGTGGGCGTCAACGGCCCTGCGGACTCGGTGAAGCGCTCCGCTTTCAGCCTGCGCCAGCACGTCACCGGACGGGTTTATAACTATGCCCTGGCCATGGTCATTGGCGCTGTAGGAGTTGCCGTGGGCTGGTGGGCCATCGCCGTTAACGGTTGATCTATGGATGACTTTAAAAGTATTGCGCCGTTCCTAACCATCCTGCTGCCCGCCGGAGCAGGGATCTTGCTGGTCTTCTTTCCACGCAGTCAGACCACCCCTATAAAGGTCTTTGCGACCCTTGCCGCGGCCCTAACCCTGGCCCTGACCATCGTTATCTTCTCCCTCTACGACTACAAAGAGGGCGGCTACCAGCTCACCAACTCCTACCGTTGGCTGGAAGAGCCGTTGAACATAAATTTCAGCTTCGGCATCGACGGCATCTCGGCCCCCATGGTGCTCCTAACCGGCATAGTGATGTTCGCTGGAGTCCTGATGTCCTGGAATGTAGAGCGTCGCACTAAGGACTTCTTTGTGCTGTTCATGTTCATGGTGGCGGGGGTTTTCGGTGTCTTTGTGGTGCGGGACCTATTTTTCCTGTTCTTCTTCTACGAGCTGGCGGTCCTCCCCATGTTCCCCCTCATAGGCGTGTGGGGCAGCAGCACCGACTTTGGCACCTTCCTGCGCACCAAAGAGTACGGGGCTATGAAGCTGACCCTGTATCTGGTGGCGGGCAGCGTCCTGGTATGGATAGCTATCATCGCGCTGTACGTGGCCGCCAGCGATTTCGTTGCAGGTGGAGGAGTTGGAGAGGCCACCTTCTCCCTGGAGGCTCTGGGGGTCCTGTCTGACAATGGGGCCTTTAGCGAGAACTTTCAGCGGCTGTTCTTCCCATTCTTTATGGTGGGTTTCGGCATCCTGGCGGGTATGTGGCCCTTCCACACCTGGTCTCCCGACGGACACGTGGCGGCCCCTACGGCGGTAAGCATGGTCCACGCTGGGGTGCTGATGAAGCTGGGGGCCTACGGTATTATCCGCGTGGGCATGACACTTCTTCCTCAAGGGGCCGAGGACTGGATGCCGGTACTGATTGCCCTGGGGACGGTGAACATCCTTTATGGTGCCGTGTCGGCCATGTCTCAGCGAGATTTGAAGTACGTTATCGGCTACTCCAGCATTAGCCACATGGGCCTGGTGCTCATTGGCATCGCCACGTTGCACCCCCTGGGCGTTGGCGGCGCGGTGCTGCAGATGTTTTCCCATGGGATAATGACTGCCCTCTTCTTTGCCACAGTGGGGATTATCTACGAAAAGACCCATACGCGTGACATAACGGTACTGGGGGGCTTAGCCAAACGCATGGGTATTACGGTGTCCTTCTTCGCCGTGGCCGGCATGGCCTCTCTGGGGTTACCCGGACTGAGCGGCTTTGTAGCTGAGATCCTGATCTTTATCGGGGTATTCAAGGAGTACCTGCCGCTGGGTGTTTTGGCGGTCGTAGGTGCGGCCATCACGGCAGTTTATATCCTTCGACTGTTGGCTCGGGCCTTCTTCGGCCCTCTCGATCCCAAGTGGGAGCACCTCAGTGACGGACGCCCTATAGAGTTGGGGGCTGCTTCCATGTTGGTGTTCGTTCTGGTGTTCGTTGGAATCTGGCCCTTGCCATTGATGAACGTCATCAACGCCGGAGTGTCTGACCTCCTGGCCAGGTTCCCCGGGGCATGACTGAGAACCTCCATCTGCTGCTGCCCGAGTTCCTGCTGGCCTCCCTGGCCATTACGGTCCTGGCCATAGACCTGTTTCTGCCCGAGGAGCGGAAGAATCTCCTGGCCTGGGTTTCCGTTGCCGGCCTGGCCGGGCTTCTGGCGCTGGCTCTTGTGCTGCTATGGGATAAGGACATTCTTCTCTACGGCGGGCTGGTGAAAGCCGACGCCTACTCGCTGTTGTTCAAGACTATCTTCTTCGTCTTGGGTGGCGTGGTCATCCTGGGCTCCGCCGATTATGTAAAGAAGTACCTAAGAAGCCCCGGCGAGTTCTACGCCATCGTCCTCTTCGCTGTCCTGGCCATGTCGGTGATGGCATCGGCTGTAGAGCTTCTAACGGCCTATATCGCCCTGGAGCTGATGAGCTTCAGCTTCTACACCCTGGTGGCCTATGGCCGCAACAACCCCAAGTCCAATGAGGCCGGGGTGAAGTACATCCTCATCGGCGCTTTCTCATCGGCCATTCTGCTGTACGGCATCAGCCTCCTCTACGGGGCCGTGGGTGTGACTAGGTATGCCGAGATCGAGACGGCCATAGCTGCCGCCATGGTTGACACCGGCTCGGTCACGCCTACTCTTTGGATCGGCCTGGCGCTGATTCTGGTGGGCCTGGGCTTCAAGATTGCTGCGGTGCCCTTCCACATGTGGGCCCCGGACACCTATGAAGGCGCCCCCCTGCCGGTGACGGCCTTCCTTTCAGCGGGGTCCAAGGTGGCCGCCTTCGCCCTGATTCTGCGTCTATTTGGCCAGGCCTTCCTTCCCTCTATCGAGCAGTGGCAAATTCTGGTGGCCGTCCTTGCGGCTATAACTATGACGGTAGGCAACGTGGTGGCTATCGCCCAGCACAACTTTAAACGACTGCTGGCTTACTCCAGCATAGGCCACGTGGGTTTCATGCTGCTGGGTATCGCGGCCCTCTCATCCTTCGGCGCTGAGGCGCTAATGCTGTATATGGTGGGCTACGCCATCACCACCATGGCCGTCTTCGTTGGCCTCATTGCCTTCTTCAACATGACGGGCAGGGAGGAAATCTCCGACCTGGGAGGCCTGGCCGACAGCCACCCCTTCATTGCTGCCTCCATCGCCATCGGACTCTTCTCCCTGTCGGGACTGCCCTTCTTTGCCGGGTTCACCATAAAGTTCTACCTCTTCACCGCCGTCGCTACGGAGGGCCTCCTGTGGCTGGCTGGGTTGGCCATGTTCAACAGCCTCATCTCTCTCTACTACTACCTGACAGTGGTGCGGCAGATGTACATTGAACCTGCCCCCGTCTGGGCTCAGGAGTCGGCCTTAGCTCACAATCCGGGCTCTGAGCAGGGGAATCCGGGCAACGGTTCACCCTCAATCCTCATCACCGGCGTACTCGGAGTATTGGTCCTGGGCGTAATCTTCGTTGGCGTCTACCCCTTCCCTCTGTTGCAAGCCATCAAGGCGGCCAGCAGCGCCCTCTTGCCAGCGGGCTAAGGCCCATAGACCACTCATTTCCTCTCTTTTAGCTCACTGCACCCCGATGTCACATCGGGACTCAGCATGACAGCGAGTGGAGTACAACGTAAAAATGGATGTCCACACCTTCCTGGAAAACTTGCACATCGGGTTAACTAGCCATTGTCATTCTGGGAGTGGACGTCATGGTTCGACAAGCTCACCATGAGCGGGGAACAAAACCTCTCCACCCTGAGCCTGCTTGTCCCGACTTGTCCCGCAGTCGGGAAGACGGGATCGAGGAGCGAGCCCCTTGATTCGTGAATCCTGGCGCCAGGCATTATAGAGACGGAGGGGGAGTCCTTTGGCCCCAATCGAATCTGATATAATGACGTGCTTCTAGCCCACTTCAGGAAAACACGATGAAGGCAAGTCACAGACCCCTCATTATCTCCGTTATCGGAGGAGGATTCCCTCCTCCAAAGGCCTTAAGGCAGGCAGAGGAGGTTGGAAGGGAGCTGGCCAAACGGGGCATAGTTGTGGTATGCGGGGGCCTCACCGGAGTGATGGAAGCCGTCTGCAGGGGAGCTAAGGAGGCAGGGGGCCTCACCATAGGTATCCTCCCCGACGACGAGCCCGACAGTGCCAATCCTTACGTAGACATACCCGTTTGCACCGGCCTCAGCTACGCACGAAATATCCTGGTGGTTAAGACAGGCCGGGCTATCATCGCCATAGACGGGTCCTACGGCACTATGTCGGAGATCGGCCACGCCCTGGCGGAGAAGCTGCCCGTCATTGGCCTGGATACGTGGAGCTTCTCCATCAATGGCAACCACGACCGGGCTATCATCCGGGCCAAAGACCCGGTGGACGCCGTCGAGAAGGCTATCGAAGCGGCCAAAGCCCGCGATGAAAGGCTCAAGAGCGCCCAGAGTAGGCTCTGGAGCTAACGGACGGTGACCCGCAACGCTTTGCGGGTCGGGGCGTTCTCAAAGCCATCTCTCACATCCACGATA
>JAPULR010000096.1 GCA_027294635.1 Chloroflexota bacterium
GACACCCCTGGTCATCTACGCCAGGGCCAACACCAAGGGCCTACACGTACGGGGCTTCTACCCCTACATCCAGTACTGGGTGCACAGGGGCTACTCCGTCCTGGCTCCCCAGGTGCGGGGCTCAGCGGGGTTGGGCAAGCAGTACGAGTTCCTCAACTTCGGCGACTGGGGAGGAGGAGACATAGACGACTTCGCCTACGGGGCCTTCCACCTGGTGGAGCAGGGCCTGGCGGACCGGGACCGCATCGTCATGCAGGGGGGGAGCACCGGGGGTTATTTCGTGCTGACAATGGTATTTCGCTACCCGGACCTTCTCAGTGCCGCCGTCTGCTTCTACGGCCTCCCAGACCTGATTCACGCATGGAAATATAGTTCAGGGGCGGGAAAGCCCGTAGACGGTGACGTGGTGGCGGGGGACCGGGGTGGCCCAGAGATGGCCCCGGACCACTGGCAGGGGCGCTCCCTCATCTACAACCTGGACGAGGTCAAGACGCCCATGATGCTTCTATGGGGAGACAGGGATGGGTTGCGGCCAAGCATGGCCGACGACTACTTTCGTGTTGCCAAGGAGCGGGGCCTCTACACCGAGTACATTCAGTACAACTGCGAGCCCCACGGCTGGTACCACTGGCGTCCAGAGACGGTCGGGGATTCCATGCGCCGCATGGCGGCCCACTTCAAGAAGTTTACTGGGGTGTAAGGCGGGGGGCCGGCAGCCTCGGCTATGCCCATCGGGCTACGTGCAACCGTGTAGGAATCGCCGATATTCAAAGGCAGCCCGCTGGTGAACCTGGAAATGAAGATGGGCGGGAGGATAATCTGGGTTGACTCCGTACCTGAAATACCAAGAGGGTTAACTGTGTTGACCGCTAAGGACAAGACTAAGCCGAGGGGGAGAAGTAATCGAGCGCCTATAGCGTGTAAATGGCAGAGCACCGACGCACAGGGGAGGCTGTGGCGGTGCTCTTATAATGAGGAGGAACCTGGTCCACCTGGATGGAGCGGCGATTCCTCATTACTACGACTACCGTATCAGGTATTTAGAGCAGTCCACATCGTCCAATAGTACCGAGGGTTGGGTTCAGACTGGGGCCTAAACTACCTGGCCTCACCTGAGAGTACCTCACTCTCCGTCATTCAGCTGTAGGTTGCAACAAGGAGCCCTCTCGTCCAATAGTACCAAGGGCTGGGTTTAGACTGGGGCCTTAACTACCTGGTCTCACCTGAGAGTAACTCACTCTCCATCCTTTAGATGTATGTTGTAACCAGGAGCCCTATCGTCAAATAGTCATGGCTCTTCTGGAGGACAACTAGTAGTCGTTCATGGCGACCTATACCAGCGCCAAACGGACTATTTGGTTATGGTTGCACCTTTGCTGGCAGTCATGATAACCGCCCTAGACACTAGGGCGGTCCATAGTCGTCTTAGTGGCTACTATGCTGCGCGTCATCGACTTAGCTGCGCATCACACTAAGGAAACAGAATAATTATCAGACTGAAAAGCACCACATACGGTATGAACCCTATCAGCACTACTCCGATTGCTCTCAGTGTCGAGCTATAGTCAAGGGCCTGTCTAACTGCAATTACCATTGTTACTAGCAGCCATATACTGGTAACAGCGAATATCACTGGGCCAACGACTGGAATGAAGCCGAACACTCTAAGAATGCCAGGAGACTGGGCAAAACCCAGGGTTCGCAGCAGCTGACCCCAGTCGGCTTCAGTCTCCGGTGTCCGTAAGAGGGTAGTTCCTATCCACATGGTGATAAGTGCCCAAAGGGCCCAGCCTACCACCCCAAAGATGACGCCAACGATGAGGCCACTGACACCTTGGACGCTTAACAGCCCCACTCCACTGGCCACGGCAACCATGGCTACGACCATAAATGCCTGCATGGTGGCCGACTGGTCAGCTTCCACCTCCTCGTAGACATTAACGTCCAGTCTTGCAGCCCCTAGCATTCTACGTAGCATTATTATCCTACTCACTTAGTGATCATGGCTCACAGTAGCCATCGATAAGCAATGGCCCCGAAGTATCAACAACGGGGCCATCGATGTCAACCATACGGAAATGGGGTTAATGAGTCCTTTGAAATTCAGTGGGCGGCATTGGGGCTTTTTGGAGAATAGCAACAACAGACTACGCGCTGGCTGATTTGTACCAGTCCAGTATCTCGCTGCCGGTCATGAAGAGGACTCCGTCATGGCTTCTAAGATACTGGAAGATTTTGTCGAAGTAGCCGATGCGATGAGGCACCCCGGTAATGTATGGGTGAGTGGCGATGGTTAATATGCGGGCTCCCTGCTTGGCCTCCTGGTAAAGTACGTCGAACTGTTCCTTTGTGCGCTCGTACAGCTCCGGTGACCGGTGGTGCTGGATGAGGTAGATGGGTATGTCGTTAAGCTCCACGGTGTAGGGAATCGAAAATAGTGAGCCGGATTTCACTTTCATCTGGTAGGGTTGGTCGTCATTGACCCAGTCACACACGTACTCTACGCCTTCCTCGGCAAGGATGTCGGGGGTGTCAAAGGTCTCGGCAAGACCGGGCCCCATCCAGCCCCTGGGTGCTTTACCGGTCTTGTTTTTGATTGTCTCGATAGTGCGCCGAATGACATCCCGCTCATTTTTCTCCAGGTTAATGGCTCGCTGGGTAAATCCGTGGCCCATGATTTCCCAGCCACTGTCAACGCACTCATCCACAATTCGGGGGTAAGAGTTGCAGATGGAGGCGTTGAGACTGACCGTGGCCTTCACCCCGTGACGGTCCAGGACCTCTTTTAGCCGCCAGAAACCTACACGCAGACCGTAGTCGAACCAGCTATAGTTGGGGATGTCAGGTAGAACCGAGACTCCCTGGGGCGTCGGTAGCACCGTCCGCGGCATGGGAGCGTTAATGTCCCACTCTTCAACGTTGACCACCACCATAACCCCTATGCGGCTGCCGTCGGGAAGGTTCAAGGGCTTACGGTCTATTATCGGGGAGTAGTCGGCTCGTGGGTTGGTCATATCGTTCTCCTGACTATGCTCCGGTCATAGCGAAGTGTAGGTACGATATCCTGCCGGGTCAAATGACTATATCTCCTAACATGTTTAAGGAGGCGCATGGGCAATTGCCAACGGTCACTTAAAGTTGTGGGCTTATGGGGCCTTGGGTACCCACCACTAGTAAAAGGGTAGGATATAAGAAACGAGTACCAGTGTAATCCAATGGAACTTTGATAGTTTGTGTAGACTAGGAGTGGTCAACTGGAGACAGGTTGAGCCAACATCAAATTTCGGACGCCTCACCGCTAAAGATATTAATTAACCAGAATTGCGAGGACCTATGACCAGGGCTAATTGGTTAGCTGAGCATCCATCAGCTTGCACCTGCAAAGATTGCGAAGAGAAAAAGCTTATTATTAGGCAGCACGGTAAGGTTGGCCGAAATGAAAGGTGTCCCTGTGGAAGTGGTAAGAAGTACAAGAGATGCCATGGAGCATAGAACTTAAACTCCTGAGCATCGGGACGTTGGGATTAATCGTCATCCGAAAATTGGGTTGGCAGACGTGGTTTTGAGACAACTTTGAATTCTCGAAGTCACTATGGTCCCATGCTCGCCGACTATCTGACAGCTACCTCGCCACCTTCGAAGAACTGCAAGCTGTGGCCGCCAAGTTACCGAGTTCCTGGCTTTACACCCTTGACGGAGCGGACCACGGGTTCTCGGTACTCAAGTCCAGTAACCGCAACCGGCAAGACGTGTGGAATGAAGCTACCGATGCCTTTTTAGGCTGGTTGGACGATCTAGGCTAATCACTTTGTTCTCGCCCGTGTAGACAATAAGCACGAACATAGAAGGTATCAGTCGCCATTGGGACCGCTGTCGGCGCAGGGCTGATGACTTGATACTTGCTGGTGGGTGTCGGAACTGGGACAGTAGCAGCTACCGGGGCTAGCCTGATATCAGGCCATGGTGTTCAGCCTAGTCCTGAGGACTTAGGCCGACTGCCTAAACCTGTATGAGTAAGGTAGCGATATGCTCATAGAAGGCGTAAAATCGGTAGCAACAACAGGGCTTACTTTTGGACCATGTGGTTCAGCCTTTGTCCGTCTTATATAATCCTAGGCCATCCAAAGGAATATTGGCCCCGGGCGGTCTACCGTAATCATTGGGAGTGCGATTAGGAGGAAGTTTCATGCCCACATTAATGAGCTTTTCACTGTTGGCCCAGCGGGTATCAACCTTCCGTTCAGCCAATCAGCTAGTGTCAAGCGGAGAGGCATTTGGCTGGGCAATATTGGAAGCTGCCTTGGGCCTTAACCCCGACGAAGTTGTCGAAGCGATGAAGAGGCCAGACGCGCAATCCTGCGCTGGGACGGGACAAGTATGAATGTTGAAGGGCAAGAAGGCGCTCGTCCTATAGACATCCCAGACGATGCCGTTGTCGTCCGGCAATCGAACTGGGCCTGGATGTGGGCTGCGGCACCGTGGGTGGTCTTGTTCGGGGTGTCCATCGCTATCGACTTTATCACATTCGGCATCTTGCCCCTGGTGTTTGCGGCCGTCTTCATCGTGCCTCGCTATCTGAGCTTTCGCAGGACCGCCTACATCCTCACGGAGAGGTATGTCATCATCCAGCAAGGCGCGCTCATGGGCCAGCACCGTATCGACCTACCCATTGCCGACGTGAATGATGTTCTGGTCCACCCTGGGACGTTCGGGGGGGTTCTGGGGTATACGGGTGTTAACCTGCAGTTGAAGGATGGGCGGATGGCTTTCCTCCGCTACGTCCCGCTCGCGTCGCCTCTGGTCGAGCACGTCCGGGCGCGCATGAGCCCTTAGTTGCCGTACTTAAGAAGAACCCATGGCCCACTTCAGTTAATCATTGTCGGTAATGTCCACTCGGCTCTACCTCGATCTACAGCAACGCCTCCAATATCCTAGCATCCGATAATGGTGTCTCTCTCTCAGCCATCGCTTCAGGCTGGGCACACCGTGCCACCCCTGCCCCCCCATGTATTCAGTTGGAGTTCGATGCCTCCCTCCGGATTGGCAAGTCCCTGAGGAATTGCCTTGGGGCTACTCCCTTCCAGCCGAACAGATCACGAGCTGACTGTACTGGACTTTTAGTCTACGTTTTGCCTGAAAATGAGCTAATCATCACGCCGGTGTCCCTGTGCCACGACACGATGCGACTACGTCCGGAGGTGACTGCAGTGCTGAGGGGGGTTAGGTGGGAAGTCTTAGTGCGTCTTGAAGATCGGGATCCCTTCTCGACAGAAACCCTCAAGCTCTGTAGCTGGAGATGCAACTTCTTCAGAGAGGGTGCTTCATCCAGGGTCCTTCGATCTGACCGTCTTTGCAGGCACGGTAACTACTGATGGCGCCGCCATCGGAATGGTAACTCAGAATAACGTCAGCTTCAGATTCGCCGCCGAGGGTCTGTCTCAAAGAAGTCATACCATTGAGTTGACGGTGCGGGATGAAGCAGGCAACCGGGACGAATTCATTGGCTCCTTTGATGTTGGAGCTCTGTGTGGTGACCTGAACGATGATGGTACCGTCGACGTATTTGATGCTATTGTAGCCCTTCAAATTGCGGCCAAAATGGTGGTTCCCAGCGAAATCCAGACCATTGTTGGTGACCTCAATCGCGACGGTGTAATCGATGTGTTCGATGCCATTGCGGTTCTTCAAGTCAGTGTCAGGTTGATACTTATAACAGAGTGCGGACCGCCGGCGTAGCTATTAAGGCTCTAGGACGCTTAATTGGCTCATCATCGCCCTTGGCACCAAGCTGTGTGTTCCTGTGAAATCTAACCTGTCACGTCTAGTGACGTAGGCTAGTTCCAAAACAAAGTTCTGTATCCCCTTGCCCCTTGCGCCGCCGGGCTCCCTTTTTATGCCTCACGACCGGTCGCCAACGCGGTCATCCACTCCGACGTCCCTCTTAAATGGAGCATATCGAAGAAAAATTATAGGCACATTAACCCTTAAGCGATTTTTCAGTATCTATACCTAAAGTGTCGCAACCTTTACCGTGCGTACAGATTGCCTAGTGAACATTCAACCAAAGTACCGGGCCTATGGTGACTATTAGTTGATGTGTGCGGACGAAGGGATGTACTACAGTATTGGAAGATTGCAGTACCGCCGTAATCCATGAAAAGCGCAAAGAAGCGATTTACCCTGGACCTTGAGCCCTCTTTCCAGCGACGGCTAAAGGTAATCACCGCCCTGAAGGGGGTTAGCATGCGGGAATACTGTGTTGAACTTATTGAGAGGCAGCTCGCCGTTGACGAGGCGGACGAAGGGTTGAAACTACCCTTTGGGAAGCATAATCAGTCGTAAATTCAGCCTCGAAGGCGGGTTGATGGAAGAGTTAGATACAGGTCAGATAACGCAATCAGGAGGTGAACGTTGAAGAAGGGATTGCACCTGGTCGGCTGGAGCGTACTGCTCCTATTTGCCTTCGCCTGTGGAGGACCGGCGCCGACATCCACTCCAATTTTATTACAAACCCTCGAACCCTCACCGTCGGCGACCCGAACTCCGACACCCTCGACTGAAGTCGAGCCGACACCGGTACCCACATCGACTCCTACCACCATACCAACCGCCACCGATGTTTCATCCCTTGAGCTTCAGGTAGTTGGGCTTTCTGATGGTGAGGCGTTCTTGAGTGAGGAAGACGTAGTAGAGGTCACCGTGGGAAGTCCAGGATTCGCCGTAGTTGGTTTCACCAACCCGTCGGCGGTGGTGAGTGTCGACGGCAGGCTCACCCCTGTGGACGAGCTGGGAATGTTCGTTGCTTTTATCACTCTAGTGGAGGGCCCTAACTTTGTGGACTTAGTAGTCTCTGACCTTCTGGGGAACCAGCGGTCCGTTCTTCTGGTAGTCCACTCTATCCCGCCGACGGTGGGAATCCCCCTCCATGTGGCCTGGCCCCCGGATGAGTTCGACGTAGAGGTGGGACGCGTTTCTGTCATCGGGACCAGTCGCCCCGATGCTGTGGTGAGCGTGAATGGCGTAGCCGTGGCAGTGAACGCCGAGAGTGCCTTCCGCTATGAGATACCGCTGGAGGAGGGTCCCAATCTCATTGAGGTCACCGCCAGCGACCTTCTGGGTAACTCCGAGACGGTCCAGCGGGTAGTCACCTGGGTCAAGTGAGGAGTGCCCCTTTACCCGGTATGTTCATAGGAGTCCCGGGATTGCGCATTTTCGAAAGCGATTCCAGTGCCCAGGACCAAACACATTACCCTTGTAACACAGCGGTAATGGTTCGCATGTAATAGTGAGGTTAGTAAAGCGAACTCGTCGTGAAAAATCACAACGTAACGCTGTTAAGACTTCCGAGAAATTCATGGATGGAGGTTCAGAAATGGGAGTAAGAAAACTTCGATCAGCTTCGATGACAATATTAGTCGCCCTGCTGGGTGCGCTGCTTCTGGGAACCGGTACGGTGGCGCTGGCCCAGGAGCATGACAATGAGGACTCAGGTCGCCGCGGCATGTACGGCACCGTGGAATCCATCTCTGAGGATGGCACTACGGCGGTTATTATGACCCGCTTCGGCTCGGAGGTCACCATCGATCTCACCACCACAGACCTTGAGCTTGAAGAGGGAAGTAGAGTAGCCTTCCTGGTGCAAGACGGAGAGGAAGGCCAACCGCTCCAGGTGTTGCGTGGGCTGGTCAGGCCAGACCGACCGCAAATCCTGCACGTAACAGGGGCTGTGGTCTCTAAGACCGCCACGGGGATAACTGTCATCGACGCTACTGGTCGTGAGCATGTGATGGAGATACCTGAAGGTGTTGAGATATCCGTAAATCCTGGCGACCACGCCGTGGTTATCACCCATGAAGGCAACGGCGAGCCGCCGAAGGCTCAGGCGGCGATCAGCGCCTCGGCTATAGCCGATCAAATGAAGGCGCACGCCGCAACTCTTAGAGATCGGGCCCAGGCCGGCGATGTCCCGGTAAGCACCGCCGCAGAGCGCATCCAGCGCTTGGAGAGTCGACTAGAAGCCATCTCCACTCACCTTCAGACGGTGTTTATCGGACTGCTGGACAAAGTTGGACCCGAAGCAAAGGCTGCCATCGAGAGCGCCATGGCCAAGTTCGAAGCGAATTTCCAACAGGCTAGGGCAGGGATAGCTCAGGAGCATACGGGGCTGCCTGAGGAAGCGGGTCCACCTGAGGAGACCCCCGTTGGCGGACCGCCAGAGCGCCCCCTTCGGCCTGACGGGACTCCTGGTGGAGGCTCTGAATAGATCGCCGTGAGATAATCAGTAGACTTGAATCAACCAAGGCCCTGCTCTGATGCGGGGCCTTGGTTTTTATCGAATGTCCTCCGTTCGAACTGGAGAGGGCTCGGAACTCCACTAACGTATCCCTTGGACCACAACGGAGCTGGGCACCTTCCAAGGTTCCTTTCCCACGGCGCCCCGGCCCCGCATCAACACGAATTCCCTAATCGCCGCTTCGTCATGTAGTGCGCAAGGCAAGTACGAACAGGTATCGTTAAGAAGATTAGGTGATGGGAGGCTTAAATTGGCTAATTTTTCCGCTGGAGATCGCGTAAAAGTCTCAGATAACCATAAACAAGCCCCAAGTCCACTATGGCGACGAGCGGGCACAATAATCTCGATGGGTGATTCTATGGGTTGGGTAATCGGAGTGTCTCCCTCCGTAGGGCAGCAGATTTGGGTCCGTTTCGATGGTTCGGATGGAGAGGAACTGGTCTGGGAGTCTTGGTTAGAGGCCGACTCGTCAGATGAAGAATGATCAGCTGCCTGCGACAAAAAGAGCCCGGTCGTGTTTCTGGCCAGGCTGTTGGTGGGAGACCTCTCCACTGATGTAGTTAGGTGGAACCAGTGGAGATTTGGTATAAGTCTGAATAGTCGTTGGTCCCCCTCCCGTAGATGCTCCTGGCTGCCAGACTCAGACTACATCGGTCTTCGCCGCTTCTAGCTCTGCATTGTTCCTCTAGTCCTATACCAGAATTGACCTCTCCGAACCCTTTGGGTCAGCTATACTTGCATGTCGTTGAAGCAACTCGGCTGCTGTCTCTAAGGTCATACTTTTGAAATCTACTGACATTGGCCCTCTCCTTTGGCGTCCCGTCCTTGATGGTATCTTCTGTATGGAGTTAAGCAAACCTCTTGCTCATAACTCACCATTTATGGGCAGTAGCTTCCTCTTCGCAGCCCCTCCGCAGATTAAGAGATCCGTAAACTTCTTTGAAACCTGTCTCGAGTAACAATATAATCTCAAGGGTATGGAAACACCTAAGACCAAACTAACCCTGGTGCACACCTCCGATGTCCATCTGGGGAGCGAGCGTTCTCAAGAGGCCCTCCAGGGCTTTGAGGCGGTGCTGTCGGCGGTGCGTCACCTCAATGCTAATGCCCTACTTATCGTCGGCGACCTTTTTGACAGCAGCCACGCCTCACGGGAGGTTGTGAGCTACGCCTTCCAGTCCATAGAAGGTCTAGGGCGTCCCGTGGTGATGCTACCGGGCAACCACGACTTCTTCATTACCGGCTTAGACGACTCCCTTCCCCTGCCAGCCAACCTTTTTTTGCTGCGAGAGGCGGCGGGGCAGGCTCTGACCTTCCACCGGTTAGGCCTCACCGTCTGGGGCCGTCCTGTAATCGATCATGCGCCTGATTTCCGACCTCTCCAGGGACTACCCTCGCGGAACGGTGGTGAGTGGTTAGTAGCTCTATGCCACGGCCTGGCAGCGGACGACGAGTTCCTCGAAGGCCGCTCATCACCCATCACCTTCCATGAGTTGGCCCAAGCCGATTGCGACTACATAGCCCTGGGGCACGTCCACGCCTTCCGCGAAGTCACCCAGGGGATAACTCCCGCCTTCTACTGTGGATCACCTTCGGAGTCCATCTCCCCCTCCGCCGCCCACGTCACTATGGACCCCCAAAGCGGTGTTACTGTTCGCCCCATCCCCATAACAAAGGATTAACGGGGCCTATCCCAACTTCCTGTTTAATCCGAGACTGTTCAACGTGAAGGATAGGGGCTCGAAGGTCTAAATTGCCCCTTGCTGCCGCAGCAGCACAATCTCCTCGCTGGAATACCCCAGTTCACCGCAGTAAACCTCCGTGTTATGCTGGCCCAGCAGCGGCGCGGGGGAACGCAGCTTGTAAGGACAGGCGGGCATTCGGTAAACCTCGCCGGGAATCCTCACCTTTCCCATTACCGGATGCTCCACATCCGCGTAGAAGCCTCGATGGTGTAGCTGCCGCGAGTTGACCAGGTCCTCGGAGGTCTGCAACATTGCCGCCACCCAGCTCCCCGCTGCCACCGTATTGAAGTAATCAAGCTTCTTCCACTCCTTCAGCACCGACAGCACTAGATCGTCGATGTGCTGCGGTATGGCCCCCTGAAAGGACGGCGTCACAAAGCTTGGGTCCGCCTGCTTGTCGGCACCCAATAGCTTCAGGTAGTCTGATAGAGACGCCCGGGTGGCGGCGCCCCGCTGGAAGGTGGCCCCCACATAGCCATCCTTCACCGGCACGATGCCCTCCATGTGGGGACCCGATTTAGGGCTGCCGGGCTCGTGCTTAGGAGCCCGCCGCTCGATGGTGCCTGTGTAAGCGAACCGGTTGGTGGGGCCGGTGTGATGCGCCGCCGCCACTTCCGCCAGCGACACGTCTATATGCTGTCCCTTCCCCGAGCGATTGCGGGCATACAGCGCCGCCGAGGTGGCGTAGGCCGCCGTGATCCCGCCGATGTAATAGCTTTGAGGGTGGCCGTGGGCCAGGGGCTCTCGGTCGTAGGCCCCACTGGTGTACATGATGCCGCCCATCCCCTCGTAAATAAGGTGACTGCCTTTGTATCGGCTGTAGGGTCCTGTTTGGCCGAAGGGCGATATAGAGGTCACCACCAGCCTTGGGTTGACCTCCTCCAAAGACTCATAGCCCAAGCCGATGGAATCGAGGTAACCAGGCGGGAAGGCCTCGATCAGAGCGTCGGCTCCTTTGACCAGCTTCAGCAGCAGCTTGCGACCCGCCGAGGACTCCAGATTCAGAGTAACGCTTCGCTTGTTGCAGTTGAGATAGAAGAAGAGCAGGCTCTTTTCCGGATGCGGGTCATCCTTGAAGAAGGGCCCGACAGTTCGGGCTACATCCCCCACACCCGGGGGCTCAACCTTTATGACATCGGCGCCGTAGTCTCCAAAGAGCTTGGCGCAAAAGGGCCCACCGATGTAGTCACTCAGATCTAGAATCCGGAACTTGGACAGCGCGCCGTTCACCACGGCTACTCGGTCTCCAGCGCCTTTTTGTAGTCCGGGTCGTAGCCCGCCATGGAACCCCTATCGATCTCGTCAGCAAACCGCTTCCTAGTCTCCTCAAGGGTCATCTGGGCCTGTCTTTTGGGCATAGGGTTCGGCTCCTTACCCAAAGCGCCCAACTCGTACAGCGCGGCGATTTCGGCCTCGCTGACGCCCAGAATCTTGCCCAGCACGTGCTCGTTGTCCTGGCCCAGGTCTGGACTAGGTCGGCGGATATATGTCGATGTCTTATCCATCTTCCAAGGCTGTCCGTTGTATAGTCTTGTTCCCATGCCAGACTCCTTGGAGTGCTGTACCCTCTGGAAGAACCCTCTATAGCGCATCTGGGGGTCCGTCATCACTTGTCGAGCATTTTGAACCGCCCCGGCGGGCACACCGGCCTCTTGTAGTCGCGCCATAAGGTCATGGGGGTTATGGAGGCAGGTCCACTGGGCCATGCGCTGGTTCAGAGCCTCTTGGTGCTTCCACCTGTTCAGGCCGTCGGAAAAATGGGG
Organism: Chloroflexota bacterium; assembly: GCA_027294635.1. Taxonomy (GTDB): domain Bacteria; phylum Chloroflexota; class Dehalococcoidia; order Lucifugimonadales; genus JAPULR01. The sequence continues at coordinate 11,802 of JAPULR010000096.1, forward strand.
TAGGCGAGTCCACTCCGGGTTGTCCATGACACGGCACAGTGCCTCCCACTGGGCGTCGTCCTCCACGGTGATGACTATCCACTGGTCGTCGCCCTGGCAGGGATAAGCGCCGTGGGGGGCCATGTAGGGGTGGCCATTGCCCATAATTCGTCCGTTTCCGCCATTGGTCTGCCAGTCCAATATGGCGTCCCCCATGGTGGACACGGCCATCTGGTACATGGCGTAGTCTATCCACTGGCCCTCACCGGTTTCGTCCCGCCAGTGAAGGGCCGACAGAAGGGCAAACACCACCATCCATCCATTAGGGGGGTCAAACCAGGCGCCCCCCACGCGACGGGGACCTTCATCTGGGTAGCCGGTAAACTGGCTCAGGCCGGAGGTAAGCTCAAACATACGGCCAATACCCTGGTAGTCTCGCCAGGGCCCCGTCTGGCCGAACCCCGAGAAAGAGAGGTAGATGAGGCTGGGATTGACTCGCCGTAGCTCTTTATATCCCAGCCCCAGGCGGTCCATGACCCCTGGGCGGTTGTTTTCCGCTACTACGTCGCTTACGGCTGCCAGGCGCTTGAAAAGCTGCACCGCCTGGGGCAGCTTCAGGTTCAGGGTTATGCCTAACTTACCGCGGTTCAGACGATGGAACCCACCATCGCGGTTCCAGAACTTGTCTCCGGGAACGCTGTCGGGGAAGGGCCCAAGGCCCTCGGTGCGTAAGCGCGTGTGGGTCTCAACCTTTATCACTTCCGCGTCCATATCCGCCATAGTGTACGTAGCGGTGGGCATGGCGTTGACAGTGGTACAGTCTATGACGCGTATTCCCGACAACAGTCCGTCCATATATCGCTCCAAAGGCTACTGGAGGTGGAACCTGACGCTCCTCAAAGCTGGCCAAGACCTGGGTGGAACGCCGACCACCAATCTTAGTAAACTACTCTAACCGTAGGGGTCGTAAGGCAGGTGGCCGTCCACCAACTCGCTGTGAGTGTGGTTTTCGCAGTCCCGCAGACCACCTGTTATCTCACGACCGCGCTTCTCCAAGAAGGCAGTGGTGGAGTCCTCGCTGTCCGCCGAATGTATGCTGGCCATATGATGGAACATGAACTGAAGGTGCCACGCCTGGTCTGTGGTCATATCCTGGGCGCGGATGAGGAACTCTTTAAGGAAACGTACCGATACCGGGGGCAATGACGCTATACGCTGGGCTATCTCCTCGGCCCGGGTCATGAGCTGGTCGTGGGGCACAGCCTCGTTGATGAGGCCTATGCGCACCGCTTCCTGGGCGTCGATGGGCTCGTCCATAAGCAGGAACTTCATGGCGTTCACGTAGTTTAGCTGCTTCAGTATCCGCGTGGGCGCGGGCCCGCTTCCGATGCCGCCCCGGTTGGACAGAAGGGCGTAATAGAACCGTCCGTGCTCGGCGCAGGCGATACGTATGTCCGCAGTAGTCAACAATGTGTACAGCCCGGCCCCGGCGGCGATGCCATTCACCGCGGCGATGACAGGCTTGAAGATCTGCGGGAAGTCGTGGCCGCTGTGGGGGTCCACCGACGGCTTTCGCCCGTTCACCGATCCTGGCGCCGGCCACACCACCTGGTCTCCCCGCTCGTGGCGCACGTCCTCAACCGTCATTCCTGGCGGTGGAGGCTGAATGTGATGTCCACCGGAAAAGTGCCGCTCACCCACCGCCGTCAGGATCATCACCCGCATCTCGCGGTCCATCCAAAAATCCCGGTAGGCCTCTCCCATCTCCTGGATGACCTGGTTGGACATGATGTTGGCCTTTTCCGGATAGTTGATGGTCAGGTACGCAATGTGGCCTTTCTTCTCATAAATGGTCTTTCGGGCTGATTCTACCTCGCTAGTCATAGTGCACCTCCTTAAAGTTGCCCTCGGCTTTGGTGTTAAAGGGCATGCAGGATCAATATGTGGCCCGGCGCTCCTTTTCTATATGGACAGGCCCTAACATGCTGGGGATTATAGTTGCTGTCCATAGGTGCGGCAACACGCCGGTCAGCCAACTCCGATCGTCGGCAAGAAGTCCAACGCTGAATGAGTCTACATCGGAGAGTCGTATTCAGAAGTGTGGATGGCAAACACCTCAGGAGATAGTGCAGCGGTATAATAGTTACCAGGAAAGTATTTTGGTAAGGAGTTTTCTCTGCGACCAAGTAGGCATCTAGCCCTTTCCACCGTCGCTGGCAGTCTTGTGTGGGCTGGTACCGGCGAGCCATGGACTTTACCGGTGACTGTGGCGGCGGGTGTAGCAGTCGACTTAGACCACGGGCCGGACCTATGGTGGAACCTAGCCCTGGGGCACACTCCAGTGGCCGTCTTTGTTCTGCACGCATGGGAGTGGCTTGCGGGACTACTGGCGTTGGGAATTGAGACAGGATTCTCGTGGTGGCTTACCGCGGTAGTTGTGGGATATGGCCTGCACATAATAACCGACCATATAAGCAATAAAGGCAGAATGTGGAGATACTCCATTGTTTACCGTGCCCGGCATGGATTCAAGGTGGCAAGATTGGCTCCTCAATGGGATTTCAATTACGCCTATAGTGTATTAAAAAGAGAGATTCCCCCCGCTGCCGTATTGATAGAGTGGTGGAGGCGTAGAGCGCGCCGTGGCAAAGGACATAAAGTTTCTTGAGCATCCACACAAATCTACCCCCTCATTTAATCTGTTAGAGCACATAGGTCTGGCACTGGGAGGACGGGTTTCCCAGGTCTAGCTCGACAGCACGTTGCGATTTGCACCTCCTGTAGCGCGGCCTTTTAACTGAAAAGCGTAGGCCTGAAAAAACACCCTTCGCTAGCCCGATTGGGCCTTGAGTTACCCAGGACTTGACAACGAAAGCTAAAATTTGTTTTAATTCTTTTTAAGAAAGTGGCCAGTGATTAGAATGGGCTCCAGCGGCTGCGAGTCCAACCCTCAGGGGATCACCAACAATCACGGTCAGCAGACGGACGACGGAGGTAGCACTGAGTGGCTACTCTTCTCTTTAAAGCGCTACTCAACAGGAGGGCGACCAATATGATGAATTCGCTGCTTAATGGATCTTCTTATCATTGTTGTCAGGACTGTCAAAGCCCTATATACCTGCGGACGGCATATCCTAAGGGGATCGTAAAGGGTCCTGGATCACGAACTTTTTTCTGCACTAATAACTCTTGTTATTGGACCGCGGACGCTCCCCCTAGGCCCACCGTACAACCGATTCCTGTTACAAGAGTTGGGTCTCAGGAGACTAGGGTGAGCATTCCTCAGGTAACAACCTTGGATAGCAGGGCCACGCCGCATCTCATCCGGCCTACCTTATAGGGCCCTAGGCTTACAGCTGGCCAAGATGGCGCAAGATTAGTAGCCTGCCTTCCTAATATCTTGCTTCCCATCCCATGTCTACGCCCGTTCTAAGGGAGCCTGCTATATTGCATGGATAGCGTTTGTGCTTTCAGACGCTGGAGCCTGAGTTAAGGGCTGGCCCCAAAACTTGGCCTGCACGAGTGACTCTTTACCAGTTTGTGCCCATTACTTGTCATCTCTTTGAGAAAATCTTAATCAGGATGTGGAAATATAGATCTGTGGGGCGATAATAGATTTGTAGGATAATGGAATGATAGGGATGGTAACGGCACAGGAGATACAGAGCATTGCCCGGTGGTTTCCAACGGACCTAGCTGAGGTCTTTCACAGGCGACTGACTGAACTGGATTTCCAGATCGATAAAGGTCTGGTCGAGGACAACATTGTCTCTCTGATGGGCGGCAGTGCGCTCAGAGGCGACGTGTCCGAGATAATTAGGGATTGGCTGGATAACGGAATCGAATAGTCCCGACCAATCCGCTCAGTATTACTATATAAAGAGAGGCTCCTCAAGGGAGCCTCTCTTTTTGGTCTAAAGGGTTGAGTGGCTGGTCCGAATTAGTGATTAGGCTGACTAGGAAACGGCGATAAGGTCCTCAACTAGCTCCACCAGCTTGCTCTCGTTTAAGAGCCCGGTCCACTTCTTCTGTATCTCCCCGTTGGGCTTGATAAAGAAGGTGCTGGGCATCCCACGGATCTCGTAAGCTTGTACAACGTTGGCATCCTCGGTGGTGCCGGCGGGGTAAGTTATCTCCAACTCGTCAAGAAGTTCCTTGCCGTCTTCCTGGGTGCCAAGGAGCACGAAAGGCCCTACGTCCAGACCAAAGAGCAGGATTCTGTCGCTAAACCTGTCGTGCACCCGTTGGAGGTCTGGCATCTCGGCGCGGCAGGGAGGACACAGGCCGGCCCAGAAGTTAAGAACCACGGGTTTGCCCAGGGCCAGCATCTGGTTGAGGCTTAGATTGGAAGCGCCCAGGACGTCTTCTCCTTGGTAAACGACGATGGAGAAATCCTGGGCGAGGTCACCCGACGGCTGATTGCTGTCATTTACCCCGTCCCCACCGCCGCAGGCCGCTAAAAGCAAAGCACCGATAACCACGATGCCCAGTAATGTAAACTTGCTTCTAAATTTCAGGATGGACTCCACTATGCCCCCTCAAACCTAGGACGGATTCAATGGATTTCGCGAATTTAACACCCACACGGGATTTGCGGCTTCAACAAATTAGATGCACTTGCGCTCCAGGTGTTTCACTCAAGGACAGGCAAAGGGAACGAGGGTTTAATAGAAAATGGTTCTGTGAGAGATTACGTTAAAAGGAACAGATCAGTTTTAACTCTTGGCCTGTTTGGCCCAGTAGTTCCACCTCATGACCTCACACTCTTCCGTTAGCACACCCCTTACCACTTGGATGTCGCCACGCCTCACCAGGCCCAGGGCCTTGTCAACGCTGTAGTCCCCGAACTGTCCGTGGTAGCGGCTGTAGTTGCCGCCCAGGACTACGGTGGTTATTCCCGCAGATACGATGGCGCCGGCGCACATGATGCAGGGCTCTCCCGTGCTGTAGAGGGTGGCTCCTGTTAGGTCCGTGTGCCCCAGAGCCGGCCCCGCGTACTTCAACGCCACCATTTCGGCATGAGCGGTCAAGTCCAGGTCCGATTTGGCGGTGTTATGGCCCTTGGCTACTACCTGCCCGTCTTTAACGATTACCGACCCGACAGGAGCTTCGCCCTTACCTTCCCCGATGTGGGCCTCCTCCAAAGCCATGCGCATAAACTTCTCGTGCTCTGACGTCAATAAGTACCTCCGCAAATCTTAACTAAACGCATTGGCCAAGGGCTAAGCTTTATCACCCCGGGCTATTTTGGCCCTGTAGCGCCAGGATATCGCCTCGCACTCTTCCACCAGTACGCCCCGTATCACATGAATATTGTTGCTTTGCTCAACCAGCTCGAAAGCCTTCTCCACGCTGTAGGCTCCGTAGCTGCCGTAGTTGGGGTTATAGTTGCCGCCCATTACCAGGGTGTTGACTCCAGCGAACACGATGGCTCCGGCGCACATCATGCAGGGCTCGAAGGTGGTGTACAGAGTACACCCGGAAAGGTCCAGGTGCCCCAAGGCGGGTCCAGCGTTGCGCAGTGCATCCGTTTCGGCGTGAGAGGTCAGGTCCAGGTTGGTAATGGCCTGGTTATGGCCCCGGGCAATAACAAGGCCGTCTTTAACAATGACGGTGCCAACGGGTGAGTTTCCCTCTTCTTCTCCCTTACGGGCCTCTTCCAAGGCCATGTCCATGAACTTTTCGTGCTCCGATGCCATTGTCTTGCCTCCCTAGTTCTCTAACAGTTCCCTGGATCCGCTCATGGTGAGCCTGTCCCGTCCCGTTATTCCCGGTATCCCGTCTGTACCGATAACGGTATCTGCGGGATAAATCGGGATTATCGGGATCGAACCATGGACGCTTTCCCTTCGACAAGCTCAGGGTGAGCGGGTTGGATCCTAGCGGTTTCTCATGGTACCCGCCCGCCCCTTTTCATTCGTGGTGAGCCTCTCCATTTCCCGCTCACGGTGAGCCTGTCCATTTCCGCTCGTGGTGAGCCTGTCGAACCATGGACGGAACGCCTTTAGGTGCCTTCTATAGCAGTGGCTGAGGCTCCTTCAGGACACCGATGGCCTCAGCGGCGGCGATAAGATCCCGCTTCTCCTCATCAGAGAGGGCCGGAATGGGCAGCCGGGGTACTCCGCAGTCCATACCCATCCTAACACTGGTCAGGGCTTTGCAGGTGGCCTGCATGC
>JAPULR010000097.1 GCA_027294635.1 Chloroflexota bacterium
CGGGCCCACCTCTTCCGGGGTCATGCCGTCGATGCCTGCCTCGCCTCGCGTTACCAGCAGGTAAACCACCTCTTTGCCCTGGGATGTCCAGCGGGCTATGGCGCTGGCGGTTCCATACTCCAGGTCATCGGGGTGGGCGGCCACAGCCAGTGCCTTATTCCAATCTTCGGGGAGAGTCTCCAGTCTGGGTTGTCCATCCATCTAAATCCTCCCTATGTCCTCCGCTGAGCAGAAATACGAACCGCAATATACTATGTTGCTTGCTGACGCAGGGGCGGCAGGACCTCCCTGGCCAGGCGCCGGACATCCTCCATAGTGGTGTAGTAGCGGAGAGTCCGCTCTTCTAGATCTGGCAGCTTCAGAGTCCCGGCCTCCTCAAAGGGAGCACGAAGACTGAAAATGAAGGAGCGGACGCCCATGTCTATGTAAATTTGGAGCTTACGTCGCACCTCATCAGGGTCGCCTACAAAGGTCGTCTCTTTAGACATCTCTATACTCACACCGGCACTTTGGGCGCTGACCTTTAGAGCTGACGCAATCCTATTAGGGTCCTCACTTATGAGGAAGTCCACGTTTAGGGAGAGGTTAAGGGTACGGGGGTCCCGACCCAGGGCATTACAGTGCTCTTCTAGCACCTTTAGCTTGCGCTGGTAGTCTTGGCTAGTTCCGTTGATGTTCCAGTTCCACTCATCGGCCACCCTGGCGACCATGGGCAAGGTGCGTTTCTCCCCGCCTCCACCGATGACTATGGGAGGGTGGGGCTTTTGCAGCGGCTTGGGCTCAAAGGGCGCATCCTCAAGCTGATAGTACTTGCCCTGGAAGGTGGCGCGCTCCTCGGCCCACAGCAGCTTGATGACCCGCACCGTCTCTTCAAGACGCTCAACCCGCTCTCTGGGGCCTGGAAAGTGGATGCCGTAGGCGGTGTGCTCAGGCTGGTGCCAGCCAGAGCCGATACCCAGGATCAGACGTCCGCCGCTGGTGTGGTCTACGGTGGTGGCCATCTTGGCCAGAACCACGGGGTGGCGGAAGGTTGCGCTGGTAACCAGGGTGCCCAATCGGGGCTTCTCGACCACCTGGGACAGGGCCGCCAGAAGGGCCCAGGCGTCGGTGACGGGGCCGTCCACCAGAGTAGTGCCGGTGGGGAGAAAATGATCGTAGACCCACAGGTCATCGAAACCCAAGTCCTCTAACTCAAGCCAGGTATCCCTAATCTCGGGCCAACTGGCTTCCTGCTGACCCGTTTGGACTCCGAACCTGACAGTGGGTTTGGTCATCACAACTCCTGGAGGGGGCCGATTATAACTTTGGGACCCCCATTTGAGCAACATCAACTCCTTTGAACCCAATGAAAGCTCAGCGACCGTATAAAAGATTGCCCCTTGGCGGTTTAATGATGCTTGTCAGGCTAATCTCTACACATTAAGATTAATGGCGTATGCCTCAATATCAGGCCAACAACAACTTCGGCACCGTATCTAGTATTAGCGTTGAGGCCCTGGGACAGCCGGGCCAGCGGACCTTTCGTCTCCTTCTCCAAGCGGGTGAGGCCTCAGCCTGTCTTTGGCTGGAAAAGGAGCAGGTTCAGCAACTGGCAATTTATATCCAGGAGATCAGCGAAGACCTCATGGGAAACAGACCCGCGGAGGATCGGGAAGCGTCCGAGGCGCCCTGGCCTGGAGGCAACGTCAGCTTGGAGTTCAAAGTTGAAAGCCTCTCCCTGGGCCATGATTCTGCCTCTAATGCCTTCCTGTTCCTGGCTCACGATAGGGAGTCCCCTGATGATGATCCTGCCGATCTCAGCTTTTGGGTAACCCTTGAGATGGCCCGGGACCTCTCCAAGGAGGCGCTGGAGGTCTGTGCCTCCGGTAGGCCCCGATGCTTCCTCTGCGGTCAGCCCATAAACCCTGAAGGGCACGTGTGTGTTCGCAGCAATGGCCACCAATCCCTCCAACCCTGATTCCATTCAGAGCCCGGGTCCCTTGGTAACCGACGAGGGCAAGGCTTCCCAGCTTCTCAGAGAGGGAGAGGTTGTCTCCTGTATCCTCGCTCCGGTGGGCTCCAACTACACCTTTCTCGCAAAAATACAGGACGATTCCGGCCAGGAGATCCGGGCCGTCTACAAGCCACGGGACGGAGAAGCTCCCCTTTGGGACTTTGATTCAGGCACTTTGTACAAGAGAGAGTACGCAGCCTACCTCTTGAGCCAGGTCCTGGGCTGGTATTTTATCCCTGAGACGGTTATCAGAGAGGGTCCCTACGGCATCGGATCGATGCAGCGTTACGTGGATCATGAACAGAACTCCTTCTACCGGGCCATAAGGGAGTCGCATAGGGAGGAGCTGAAGACGATAGCCTGTTTTGACGTAATAGCCAACAACGCTGACCGCAAAGACGTTCACTGCATCAGGGGGCTCGATGGCCGCATCTGGGGCATAGACCACGGCCTAACGTTTAATCATGTACCCACCTTGCGAACAGTGATTTGGGACTTTTGGGGCGAGCCTCTGCCGCCGCGTCTGCAGAAGCCCTTGGAGGCCCTTCTTAAGGACGTAGAGGCTCCGAGCGGGCAGCTAAAGGAGCTTATAGACCTGTTACAGCCCCAAGAGGTTGAAGCTCTGGTTCAGCGAGTTAGCTGGCTGGTGTCTATGAAGAGCTTCCCAAAGATGCGTCGATATTAGAGGAGGCCAGGTCCAGAGCTACGCTACCGGTTCTCCCAGCATGGCGCCGTAGTACCCCCGCATGGATTCCCCAAGCTCTTTCAACCTCTTGTCCACCAAGTAGTTGACGGTCCCCTGAGAATAAACACCGTCGGGCTGGCGCTCTCCCGCCTGGACTCCCGTCAAGGCCTCCATACCCTGGTCAATGGTCTCTACTGCGTATACGTGAAACTTGCCCTGCTCCACCGCCTCAACCACGTCCTGTCTCAGCATTAGATTCCGAACGTTTTGGTGAGGGATTATCACGCCCTGATCGCCCGTGAGGCCGCTGAGACGGCAAAGGTCGAAGAAGCCCTCAACCTTCTGATTTACACCGCCTATGGGTTGAATCTCCCCCTTCTGATTGACTGACCCGGTGACGGCTATATTTTGCTTGAGAGGCAACTCTGATAGGCTGGACAGGATGGCGTACAGCTCCGTTGATGAGGCGCTGTCTCCCTCCACTCCTTCGTAGGACTGCTCAAAGGAGATGCTGGCAGATAGCGAGAGGGGCCTTTCTTGAGCGTACTTCCAGCCCAAATAGCCGCTGAGGATCAGCACTCCCTTGTCATGGATGCGCCCGCTGAGCTGGGACTCTCGTTCGATATTCACCACGCCTTTAGAGCCGGCGAAGGTCTTAACGGTGATGCGGGCTGGCCTACCAAAGCTAAAGTCCCCCAGATCGTAGACCACCAGGCCGTTGATCTGGCCGACCACTGACCCCTGGAGGTCTACCATTATGGTACCTTCAGAGGTCAGATTGCGCAGCCTCTCCTCTATCAAGTTATGGCGGTAAACCCGCTCCTCTAATGCTTTTTTGACGTGGCTCCCACCTACCATTGAGCTGCCGTCTCTGCGAGCCCAATAGTCAGCTTCGATGAGCAGGTCCTTTACCACGCCGAAGCGGGAGGAGAGCTTTCCCTGGTCCGACACCAGCCGGGCTCCGTACTCCACCACCTGGGCCGCTCCTTCACGATCGAAGGGCAGCAGGCCTTCAGTCTTACAGACGGCACATATGAAGTTGCAATAGGCGGAAATGTTCTCCTGGGTAAGATTTATCTGATAGTCAAACTCTGCCTTGACCTTAAAGAGCTCCCAAAGGTCTTCTTGGTCATAGGTGTACAGGAGTCGGTAGGTGGCCTCGTCACCCGTAAGGACTACCTTTATATCAAGGGGAATGGGCTGGGGTCTGAGGGCCTGGGGCGCCAGAAAACCAAACTGCTCGAAAGGGTCCTCCAGGCGGGCCTCCTGGTTGCGAATGACTCGCTTTAGCCCCTCCCAAACGCCCGCATTCATTAGCGCATCCCGGACGTTCAGGATAAGATAGCCGCCGTTTGCCCGGTGGACGCCTCCCGGCTTTAGCATGGTGTGGTCGCTGAGATAGGTCCCCATGACGGCGCGGCGTTCGATCCGGCCAAAGAGGTTGCCCCAGGTGGGGTTGGACTCAATAATTACTGGTACATTCTGAACATCACTGTTGTCCACCAGCAGGTTGACCTCGTAGGGCAGAAAGGGGTTGCGTTGAGAGCCTGGGGGTTGCGGCGGGCCCGGTGGCTGAGTTGGAGGAGGTTGATCCTGAGATTCCTGGAACAGCCTCAGGTTATTCAGGGTATATTCCTTAAGAGCCTGGAGGAAATTCACAACCTCTTGTTGCTGACCCTGGCGCTGTGCTTCAGTGAAGATATAGGCCAATCCTCCCTCGGCGGCGCTCCGTTCCAGAGCGCGCACCTGGTTAAGGGTCTCGGTCTCGATGGAACGCAAGATCTCCAGGGTGCTTTGGACCCTGGACATTAGTGATTCCCGTTTCTGGTCAACGGCGCGGCGTTCCCCTTCACTCAGAGCCGTAAACTCCTCAGGGGTGAGGGGTTTACCATCTTTTAGGGGGAAGAGGTTCACCCCCATTGGAGAGAACTGGATTCCGAAGTTCTCCGCTCTCATTTCCTGCTGAAGCTCCTCCATGGTTCTCTGATATCGAGCCCGTCCCTCCTCCTCCGTACGCTTGCGCTGTTCCTGATATTCGTCGCTGCTAAAGATCTTGGGTATCTCCGATCGGAGAGTTGTGAGAAGTTGCTCCACCTGTTGCCGCAACTGGCTGCCCCGCCCCTTGGAGAGCTTTAGCACCCGTGGCTGGTCGGGGTCGGAGAAGTTGTATACGTAGGCCCAGTCGGCGACCTCGAATTTCAGTCCTTCGGCCTTGTGCTCCTCTATGAGGGCCTGGATATGGGACTTGATGGCTGAGGTCTTGCCCGTACCCGTAAGGCCGGTGACAAAGAGGTTATACCCCGGCTTGGCCACCTCCAGAGCAAAATGTATGGCTTCAATGGCCCGGTTTTGACCAATAAAGCCGTCCAGGGGTTGTAGCTCATCGGTGCACTCAAAGGGGAAGCTTTGGGGCTCCACCGTCCAGCGGAGCCGCTCCGGCGGCACCTTGTAGTCGTTGGTATTCATTCTTTTCTTTTACCTCACTCGCCCGTGCAATCAGGCACAAGACAACGCAAATCCAAAGGTCGGCTGAATTATACCATTCCTCTCTCCGGCGCGGTCTTAAAGCCCTTCGAATAGGGGCATTATTTAAATATTAATTCTCTAAAGATGTTAGGTATTTAGAAGGCCGATTAGCTACATCAAAGGTCTGGTAGTCCATTGGCGTCTTTACATTCCCTTGACACCCCTCGACGCCCAACCCTACAATTAACGGTAGCCGACCAAGGAGGTAGGGGCGCCATGCAGGAGATGACCATCGATAGTATTCGGGTCAGCCTCATGAACTATCAACGGGTGGTGATTTTGAAGCAGAGGGAGTCCGACCGCTATCTGCCCATATGGATAGGTCCCGCTGAGGCCGATGCTATTGCGGTGAAGCTCCAGGACATCTCAGTGCCCAGGCCCCTGACCCACGACCTCCTCCAGGCAGTCATTGATAACTTGGGAGCAGAGATCACCCACGTATGGGTAAGCGACCTCCAGAACGACACCTTTTTTGCCAAGATCGGCATTGCCATTAATGGAAAGCAGATGGAGGTTGACGCACGGCCCAGCGACGCCATCGCCTTAGCGGTTCGTGCTAAGGTCCCGATCTACGCCGAGGATAGCGTGCTGGACCAGGCCGGGATTCAGCTAGATGCAGAGACTGGCAAGCCCATTATGCCGGAAGGGTCCGCCGAGGACGCGGAAAAGCCAAGCGAGGTGAAGGAGGAGGAGCTTCAGCGCCTGTCGGCCTTCACCGATTTTATCAACACCCTGGACCTGGAGGACTTCGGGAAGTCTCAGTCCAAAGAGTAGCGCCGTTACCCCCAGGCAGCAACATAAACCCCGACCGACCTTAACCAGCGGTTGGGGTTTTTTAGGTTCACCGGGTAGGCGCTATCTTGACTTTGGGTGGTGCTAGTGATAAAGTTCACTAAGTTTTTCGGGTAGCTCATGCCTGGCTGGTTGCTGGCTCTTAGGGTCACAGGACTGGGCTGGTACATAGCCTTCTGTATAGTCCTGGGAATTGTTGGAGGGCTGTGGTTGGACAAGAAGGCCGATACATCCCCTCTCTTTATGCTCCTGGGGACCCTCCTGGGAGTGGTGGTGGCCTTCTACGGCACATATAAGATGGTGGTGCCACTGCTGCAATATACCGAGCGCCAAGGCCGAGACGAGACAGAGGATTAAGCACTAGTGCCATCGTCGACCATGGCCAAGCGCCTCATCCTTCTAGCCGGTGTAGGGATAATAGCCCTCACTCTAGTTGGCTTCGTTGTAGGGGCGATAGGGTCCAAGTTGCTGGGCTCAGACTCCTTCCTGGATACACCAGAGGTGCATCTCCCAGCCCAAGCAATTTTCCCAGTCGATGAGCGTGAGGCCGCATCCCGGGGCGCCATACTAGGATACACCGGCTTTGCCCTCACCAACACCATGCTCTCCTCCCTTGTCACCACTGTGGTCCTTCTCCTGGTCTTTGTGGTGGGGGCATCTCGGAGGAAGATGGTGCCTGGCCGTTTCCAGGGGCTAGTAGAGATGATCATTGAGGGTATTTTGAACTTTGTGGAGGGGGTGGCGGGCAAGGTCATGGGGCGGAAGTTTTTCCCCGTCATGGCCACGATTTTCCTATTTGTGCTGTTCAACGCCTGGATGGGCCTCCTGCCAATTTATCCCTCGTTGGGCTTTGAATCCTCACCGGAGGCCAACGCCAAGTTCATTGCCCAGGCTGGAGAGGGTGAGGAGATGGAGCTTCACGGCGTGGTGGCCAGCTTCACAGCCGAGCACCTGGTGCTGGAGGACGGGACGTCCTTGGTGGTTGAAGGCGGGACGCGGATAGATGAGGAGCTTCTCTTTGGGGAGGAGGCCGTGGGAGAGAAGGTGAGGGTGGAGAGCATCAAGTCCCACGGTGAGCTGATTGCCGAGGGTATAGAGATAGGCAAGGCTCCTAATGTACACTTGCTGCGGCCCGCGGGCACGGACGTGAACATGCCCCTGGCCCTGGCCATTGTGGCCTTTATATTTGTGGAGTTCTGGGGTCTGAGGATGCTGGGATTCGGCTACCTGGGCAAGTTCATCAGGGTGCGGGGCTTTTTCAAGGGTCCCAAGAACCTGTTCGCCGCTGCCACAGACTTTTTTGTAGGCGGACTGGAAGCCTTCAGCGAGATTATCCGACTGGTCAGCTTCACCTTTCGTCTCTTTGGCAACATGCTGGCGGGAGAGATCCTCATCCTGGTGTCGGCCTTCCTGGTGCCCTTTGTCTTCAGCGTCCCCTTCTACGGGCTGGAGCTTCTGGTGGGCCTTATCCAGGCGGTTATCTTTGTCGGTCTCACCGCAACTTTCGCCGCGGTGGCCGTAACACGCCATCAGGAGTAGGGATATTAAAATGGAAGCCTGGTAACAATACCTGGGAGGCGGCCTTTGGAGAGAGTGATTGTTTTACTGGTTGTTGCGGTGGTGGGCATATCTGCGGCGGCCCCGATGGGAGTTTCCGCCGCTTACGCCAGCCGCCAGGACCAATAGTAATCCGGTTCAAGTAAGAGCTAAGGAGGACGCATGTTTGGGTTAGAAATTCTTCTGGCTACGGGCTTCGCCGTGGCAGCGCAGACCGAGGGTTTTAGCCAGGACTCCGCCAAGGTATTGGCGGCGGGTCTGGCCATAGGTCTGGGGCTCCTAGGCCCCGGAATAGGTATAGGCTTGATTGGTTACTCGGCCATGAGCGCCATCGGGCGGAATCCCGAGGCTCGGGGAGCGATTCTCCAGAACATGATTCTGGCCATCGCCTTCGCCGAGGCCCTGGGCATATACGCCCTCATTGTCGCCATCACGCTTGCCCTGGTGATCTAGGGAGGGCTGGAGAGTGAAAGGAGGCTATCCATGGATGCATTAGGATTCAATATTCCGAGCCTGATAGTCTTCTTGGTAAACTTCTCTCTGCTCCTGGGCCTTCTTTACCTCTTTGCCTACAAACCTATCCTCCGACTCCTGGACCAGCGCTCCGAGCGTATTCGGGAGAGCCTAGAGGCGGCGGACAAGGCCCGCGAGGAAGCCGCCCAGTCGGAGGTTCGCATCCAGGAGCAACTGCAGGAGGCTCGAAGGGAGGGCCAGCGGTTGTTGGACCAAGCCCGGGGGCTGGCGGAGAAGTACCGAGAGGACGAGATGGCCAAGGCCCGCCAGGAGGCGGAGGCCTTTATCGCCAGGGCCAGGCAGGATATTCAGCAGGAGCGGGACGGCGCCATTGAGGAGGTGAAGAGCCACTTCGCC
>JAPULR010000098.1 GCA_027294635.1 Chloroflexota bacterium
CCCACGGGAATAGTGATGTCTTGAAGGACGAAGTTCTTTATATCTGAGGCCACGATTTGGGGTTCAGCAGTTGCGGTGGGGGTAGGGATCTGCGTCGGCGTTGGAGTCGCAGTGGGGGTGGGCTCTGGTGTAGAAGTTGGCGTTGAAGTGGACGTGGGGGTCAGAGTTGGCGTTGGAGTGGTTCCAGGTATAGAGGTAGCTGTGGGGGTCGCCGGCGACGTGGATGTTGACGTGGATGTTGGCGTTGGCCGAGGGGTTTCCCCCGGTGCTTGAGTGGGCGTTGGCGATGGTGTAGGAGTGGGTGTTGCTAAAGGAGGTTGAGTGGGAGTGGCCGTGGCCAACGGCGCCGAAGTGGCCGTTGGTGTTGAGGTGGCTCCGGAACCGCAGCCCACCGCTACCAAACCCAGGACCAGAAGCAGGGAAATCCATCCCGCTCTTTTAATCAATGAGTTCCCTCCCGAAATACTTGTTAAAGATAGCTGCTCACTAGGCATACGAGGGAATGCCTTCACTGGATTAGTCATTTAGGATAGAATTCTGAAGCAATCGTGGAACTACCAACTGTACTCCTTCGTTGACGCTTTTCAAGAGCCGATGCTATAGTTTATTGTGCTTCTTCCGAATAAAGTGCATCGCAACCCGTAGAAAGGCCCCTTCAGGTCTCGTAGCCCAGGTGTAGCCCACCCACAAGGAAGAGATATGCCTGAAGCCTTGGTCCAAAACTGGACAGCCCTGTTACTGGCAGGGATTATAGCCCTCCTCGCCATGGGCGCCATGTTCGCCACTTCCTTCCTAATCTCTTCCAAGCGATACTCGGAGATTAAGGAGACCCCTTACGAATGTGGCATTCCTCCGGCTCCTTACGCCTTCTCCCAGATAAACATTCGTTACTACATCTTCGCCATTATGTTCCTGATATTTGATATAGAAGCGGTGTTTTTGTTTCCCTGGGCGGTGATATTTATGGGAAACAACGTTGCTTTCTACGCTATGATGATTTTCTTGGCAGTCATGTCCTTCGCCATTATCTACGGCTGGAAAAAAGGAGTACTGGAATGGCGGAAGTAAACACCGGCAGCGGCAACCGGCCCGCCCCCAGTCTTTTGAACCGGGGGATGCCCGGCGTGATTACGGCCAAATCGGAAGAGCTCTTTGCCATGGCCAGGAAGTCCTCTCTTTGGGCCCTGACCTTTGGTCTGGCCTGCTGCGCCATCGAGATGATGTCTACATACATGGCCCATCACGACTTCGACCGCTTTGGCGTAGTCACCTGGCCCTCACCCCGGCAGTCGGACGTGATGATAGTGGCCGGAACGGTGGTCAAAAAGATGGCGGATCCCATTCGGCTACTCTACGAACAGATGCCCGAGCCCAAGTGGGTCATTGCTATGGGTAGCTGCGCCACCAACGGAGGCCCCTACTACCGCTCCTACTCGGTGGTGATGGGTGTCGACCACATCGTTCCGGTGGACGTGTACGTGCCCGGATGTCCCCCTCGGCCCGAGGCCCTGATGCAGGGCATCCTCAAGCTCCATGAAAAAATTATGCGAGACGCTAAGGGTGACAACGGTAGAGGATAAAGGCCAGACCGACGGCGAACTTAATGCACTGTCCCAAAAAGGACAGGATCTCCTCAATACCGTGACCCGGGTCCTTGGGAGCCGCCAGGTGAAGACCGGGGTGCTACTCGACAGGCCGCAGATATCCGTAGACCCCCAGGAAATTGCGGAGGTTTGCCGCTCCCTCAAAGATGACCCCAGAACAAGCTTTAAGACCCTCCTCTGCATGGCGGCGGTGGACTATAAAGAGTACATCCAGATGGTCTATTTCCTGCTTTCTATGGAAAAGGAATACACCCTTGCGGTAAAGGTGGACCTCCCCTACGATAGTCCCCAGTTGCCGACCATCTCCGGTGTTTGGCGTGCCGCCGACTGGTATGAGAGGGAGGCCCACGACCTCTTCGGCGTGGAGTTTGAAGGCCATCCGGACCCTTCACCTCTTCTGCTGTACGAAGGGTTTGAAGGATATCCTGGCCGTAAAGAGTTCCCCTTCCACGAATACGATGAGTACTAGTTCAAAACCGCTGGTGCTGAGGGGCCAGATCATTAGCCACGGAGAGTCCTTCCTGGCGACGGTGGAGAACCTGCCTCTGGTATCCTACGGCGACACAGCCGAAGAAGCGGAAGATAGGCTGGTGAGGGAGTTTAGGAACTGGGCCGAGAGCTGCGAGGAGAAAGGTGTCCTGGAAAAGACCCTGGTCAAAGCAGGCTACGTCGACGTTGATGAGGAAACGGAGATATACCTGATTTTTACCGACGAGGAAGATGTAGAGTGACGACCGTAGGCGGTAGCGAGGAGCTACAGAGCGACCAGCACGTGGACCTGATGCTGAACATGGGGCCACAGCACCCCTCAACTCATGGCGTCTTTCGCATGCTGCTGCGGGTAGACGGTGAGGTGGTGCTAGACGCCGAACCCCACATCGGGTACCTGCATCGGGGCTCGGAAAAGCTGTCGGAAGGGGAGCAGTACAATCAGGTGATCACCCTGTTCGACCGCCTGGACTACATCAGCAACTTTAACAACGAGTGGGTCTACTGCCGCGCCGTGGAGAGGCTCATGGGGCTGGAGATTCCCGAGCGGGCGGAGTATATACGAGTAATTCTGGGGGAGTTGAACCGCATCGCCAGTCATCTTCTCTTCCTGGGGACCTTTGGCCTGGACGCCGGGGCCATGACCCCCGTTATGTTCTCCTTCCGTGGACGGGAGCGGATACAGGCTCTCTTTGAAGCGGTAAGCGGGGCCCGCATGATGCACAACTATTTCCACATTGGCGGACTCAAAGAGGACGTTCCCGAT
This sequence comes from Chloroflexota bacterium, assembly GCA_027294635.1. Taxonomy (GTDB): domain Bacteria; phylum Chloroflexota; class Dehalococcoidia; order Lucifugimonadales; genus JAPULR01. The sequence continues at coordinate 2,860 of JAPULR010000098.1, forward strand.
AACTTTCCTCAGTTGATGACCAAGCTCCTCTCGGAGATCTGGGTCGATGTTGAAGAGTGCGATAAGCTGTTGAGCTTTAATGAGGTGTTTGTGGCGCGGACCAAGGGCGTTGGCGCCATAGACCTGGAGACGGCCATAGACTATGGCTGGACCGGGCCGTGCCTCCGAGCGTGCGGTTTGGAGTACGACGTGCGCCGAGCCGAGCCCTACTCCCTCTATGACCGCTTTGATTTTGATGTTCCCGTGGGCAAGGACGGTGACTGCTGGGACCGCTACTTTGTTCGGGTGCTGGAGATGTACCAGTCCCTGGTAATCATAGAGCAGGCCTTGAAGGACATGCCCCCCGGACCGGTGATGGCCCTGGGACGGAGGCTTATCCGGCCCCCCAAAGGCGATGTCTACGTTAGGGCCGAGAACCCTCGCGGAGAGATCGGCGTTTACCTGGTCAGCGACGGCACGGACAAGCCATACCGGGTGAAGGTTAGGCCTCCCTCTTTCTGCAGCCTCAGCGCCCTGAGGCACCTGGTGAAGGGCGCCTATATCGCCGACGCCGTGGTCATATTGGGTTCCCTGGACATAGTGCTGGGAGAGGTGGATCGGTGAGCGCAAAGGAAGTGCTCATTCTAATCCTGGCCCTGCTCATTCTGTTTACCGCCCTGTCCATCGTAGTGCTCTCCCTGGTGTGGATAGAGCGGAAGTTCCTGGGCAGGTTACAGCGGCGCCTGGGGCCTACCCGTACCGGTCCCTTTGGCCTCATTCAGCCCATCGCCGACGCATTGAAGCTGGTGCTCAAGGAGGACCTGATCCCCTCCTGGGCCGACAAGGCGATCTTCTGGGTGGCGCCACTGCTGGTGCTTATCCCGTCTTTCATGATCTGGGTAACGATTCCCGCCACCAGTGACCTGGCGCTGAAAAACATGGACCTGGGTCTCTTTGTCATAGTGGCCCTGCTGGTGGTGTCCATCCTGGGCCTGCTGCTGGCGGGCTGGGGCTCAGCCAACAAGTACGGGGCCTTGGGTGGTCTAAGGGCGGCGGCCCAACTGGTAAGCTATGAGGTTCCCTTGGTGATGGTGGTGGTATCCATAGCCATCCTGTCCCAGTCCCTGGACCTGCGCGTCATCGCAGCCAGCCAGGTTCCCCTGGACACGGCGCAGCCGGTACTCAAAGAGGTGATGGCAGCCGGCGGCACCTTTAACCACGTCGGCGTGCCCTTTGTACTGATCTTTCCCCTGGGATTTGTCCTCTTCCTCATTGCCGGGCTTGCTGAGGTGGGCCGGACACCCTTCGACATCTACTTCGCCGAGTCGGAGATCGTTGGAGGACCCTTTGTGGAATACAGTGGGGCCCACTGGTCGGTGTTTTTCCTGGCGGAGTATATCAACACCTTTCTAATAGCGGCTCTGGCGGCCCTGCTGTTCCTGGGCGGATGGTACGGCCCCTTGTTGCCGGAGTGGTTCTGGTTTCTTCTCAAAACATACCTGATGGTACTGGTCATATTCTGGATTCGGGGCACTTTCCCGCGTCTACGGATAGACCAGCTAATGGCCTTTGGATGGAAGGTAATGCTACCCTTGTCCTTTGCCGGGGTGGTCATCACCGCGGTATACCGCTTCTACGAATGGCCCGCTTGGAGCCTATCTTTGATGTCCCTGGCCATCCTTGGTGTGGTAGGATATTGGCTGTACCGCCGCTTTACTCAGCCTGTCATTGAGCTGGCCAAGGCCTACGGCCGGCACCCCGGGAGGACCGCCAGTGCTAGGTAGCTTAAAAGGGATGTTCCTGACCCTTACATCGGCATTCAGAAGGCCTGTTACCGACCAGTATCCCAATAAGCCACGTCAGTTAGAGGACAGGTTCATGGGGTTCCCCGCCCTTACCTGGGACCATAATGTGGGAGAGCCCTTCTGCACCTCATGTATGGTCTGCATTCGTCAGTGTCCCACCCAGTGTATGAGCGCCACCATGATAGATAACCCCCTGCAGAAGGAGGGTAAAAGCCACCGCCGCAAGATTGTGGATACCTTTGAGATTAACCTCAACCGGTGTATCCTCTGCGGCATCTGCGTGGAGGTGTGCAACTTCGACGCCATAGTTATGAGCCACGAACACGAGATGAGCGTCTACCAGCGTAACGACGACAGAGTGGACCTGATAGAGCTTCTGGAGATGGGCAAACGGTATCAGGAGGATACAGGCTGGATTCCTCCATCTCAGCGCAAGAAGGCTGAAAAGGAGGAAACGGCCGTAGAGAAGGCCTCAGCCTAGCATGACGTGGTTCTTCTTCATCCTGCTATCCGCCATGGCGGTAGGTGGGGGGCTGGGGGTGGTGGCGACCCGCAACGTTGTGCATGCGGCGCTTT
>JAPULR010000099.1 GCA_027294635.1 Chloroflexota bacterium
CTTCACCCCCTTTTCTAAAAAAATTAAACAGTTGCCTTTTTTTTTTTTCCTAACATCCCTATTATTTATAGGTATTGGGGCCCAGGATTTCAACTGGCGCCCCACTTCTCTCTTTCCGTAACTGACCTAACTGAACGTCTACTTCCAGTCGCCACCGCTTCAGCCTGCACCGTAATCATTGACAAGTAACAGTGCAATGTGACCTTTCCCTTACGCCTCACGGTGATGTTGTTCAGCGACCTCTGACCTTCGATTCCTCTCCAAAGACCCTGATTACCTCGGTAACGGGTAAGGCGCCCATATCGCCGGCGTCTCTGCTGCGGACCGAGGCCGTTCCCCCCTCTGCCTCTCGGTCTCCCACCACCAGCATGTAGGGCACCTTCTGCAGCTGGGCCTCGCGGATTTTGAGGTTCATGCGCTCGTTTCTGGCGTCCACCTCCACCCTAAAGCCCTGCTGGACGAGCTTCTCCTTTACCTCTTCGGCGTAGCCCAGGTGGCGGTCGGCGATGGGGATGACCACCGCCTGGACCGGGGCCAGCCACAGGGGAAAAGCGCCGCCGTAGTGCTCGATAAGCACGCCAATAAACCTCTCGATGGTCCCCAGCATGGCTCGGTGAAGCACCACCGGTCGCTGCTGCGATCCGTCCTCGGCAATGTATTCCAGGTCAAAGCGCTCGGGCAGGGAGAAGTCCAGCTGTATAGTGCCGAGCTGCCACTCGCGGCCGATGGCGTCGGGGACAAAGAAGTCAATCTTGGGTCCGTAGAAGGCTCCTTCGCCGGGCTTGACCTCGTAATCCAGGCCACTCCGGTCTAGAACGTCCTTTAGGGCGGTTTCTGCGCGGTCCCATATCTCATCGGACCCAATTCGTTTATCAGGACGGAGAGAAAGCATGACCAGAGGCTCGTCAAAGCCAAAGGTGCTGTAGGATTCCTGGAGCATGGCGATGAATCCCTGGACCTCCTCCGAGATCTGGTCTGGGGTGCAGAAGATATGGGCGTCGTCTTGGGAAAAGGAGCGGACCCGGGTGAGGCCGTGGGTGACGCCGGAGCGCTCGTAGCGGTGCAGGCGCCCGAAGTCGGCTATCCGCAGCGGCAGGTCGCGGTAGGAGTGCAGCTGGGAGGAGTACATCAGGGCGTGGGCCGGGCAGTTCATGGGCTTCACCCCGAACTCCCGGTCATCGGCGTGGATGAAGAACATGCTCTCCAGGTAATTGTCGTAGTGTCCGGACCGCTTCCAAAGGTCTGTTGAGAATATCTGTGGGGTGATGACCTCCTGATACCCGTACCGCCGGTACAGCCCCCGGACATACTCCATTAGGAGGTGGTAAAGGATGGCTCCTTTAGGAAGGAAGAAGGGACTGGCGGGAGCGATGGGGTCGAAGAGGAACAGCCCCAACTCGCGTCCCAGCCTGCGATGGTCCCGCTTTTCCGCTTCCTCAATCTGATGGAGGTATTCGTCCAGAGCCGCCTGGCTCTCGAAGGCGGTACCGTAGATACGCTGAAGCATGGGTCGGTCTTCGCTGCCTCGCCAGTAAGCACCGGCCACCGAGAGGAGCTTGAAGGCGGGGATCTTTCCGGTGGAGGCCACGTGGGGTCCCTGGCAAAGGTCGGTGAAGGCGTCGTGGGTGTAGGTGGTCAGGGGCTCGTCTTCCGGTATCTCATCAATCAGCTCCAGCTTGTATGGCTGATCGTGGCATAGCTGCTTTATGTCTTCCCGCTCATGCTCCTTCAGCACAAAGGGGAGGTCCTTGGCGATGGTATCTCGCATTATCTGGGTTACCTTTTCCAGGTCCTCGGGGGTAAAGGGGCGAGAAACATCGAGGTCGTAGTAGAATCCCTCATCGGTGGGGGGGCCAATTCCCAGCTTGGCCTCGGGAAACAAACGCGTCACGGCGTCGGCCATCAGGTGGGACGCTGAGTGGCGAATGCGCTGTCGGAGGTCCAGCAGTTCCGGGTCAACCCTTCGAGACTTTTTCCGTATCTGTGCCATCCTTTTCCTTAAACGGTATGTTTTGATGCGCTTGTAAAGGATTATAAGTCATGGAATGACCGGAACGAAACGGAGGCAGAGGCGAGGCAAGCTTAATCTATGGACAGGACGGCCTTCCAGTTGCCTCGTCTGAGGGCTTCTACCATGGGGCGCCGTACGTTGAAGTAGTGGGTTGCCGTGACAACAAGGGAGAGGGCGAGGCAGAGGGTTATCTGCCCGGCCGACTGACCCGTGGCGGCGGTGAGAGCGTTGAGTAGGATCAGTCCAAAGGCGACAGTCAGGACAATGTTTCGAGTGAAGACGAAAACCAGGATCGTGGGCCCTATAACTATCAGGGTCAGAAGGGGAAGAACGGCTAGAGAAATACCGGCCACGGTGGCAACCCCTCTGCCGCCGCGGAATCCCAGAAACAGGGGCCAGTTGTGTCCTGCTACCACTGCTCCGGCTGTAACGTACATTGCCCAGGAGGGTGCCCCCAGCCAGACCGGTATAAAGACTGCCAGGACACCCTTGGACACGTCTGCGGCAAGAACAAAGACCCCGGATCTGATACCGACCTGCTTGAAGGTGTTCATGGCGCCTACGTTGCCGCTCCCTGCCACCCGAAGGTCCACCCCCTTTACTCTCCGGCCTACGATGTAGGCGGTAGGTGTGGAACCCAGAAGGTAAGCGAGAACAACGCTTATGGCTACTTGGGCGGCTTCGATGGTACTGCCTCTGAGGGGAAGTCTCCGAGATTAGAAGTCTGCGGGTACTTTGATGGTTTTGCTGGCCTCTCGCACCAGTGGCTCCAGAACGCCGATCATGCGGGACGCCTGGCTGGCCACCTCCCACATCAGGTCTTCATCCAGGGTCTCCAGGGCTATGCTTTGGTGAATGCGCGTCCATCGGGAGGTCCACTGCTCCGCCTCTACCTGCTGGCCCAAGGCGGACCGGATATCTTCGAAGTGCTCGGTGAGCTCCTTTAGGTAGTGGATGTTGGTCTCCGGCTTGCTCTCAAAATGCAGCCCCAGCTCCACCACCTTGTGCCGCCGCTGCACCCACACCTCGTAGTGAATACGCGGCTCACCGAAGTGGAACTTCACCAGGCCGCCCCAAGGGCCTACGGTCTCAAACTCCTGAAAGCCTGGAGGCACCTGGAACCTCACCAGCTCGGCAACCTGCCGCAGGAAATCTTTCGTTGTCATTGGCATTTTACCGACCGCCTCTGCCCTGGCATTAATTTTATCATGCTTCCTCTAAGAAGCCGCGTTGACAGGTATTCAGGGCGCGACTAGACTTACGCCGGTATCGACGGTATTTCCCAGGGGAGGGCTATGACCACCAAGTCCACCGGTCTAAAGCTAAACCACGTCAACCACGTAGTCTACCTGGTGCGTGACACCAAGCAAAGTATGGAGTTCTATCACGATTTCCTGGGCATCAAGCAAATACCCAGCCAGGTAGATAACCCCAATATCACCTGGCTTCAGCTCCCCAGCGGCGTAATGCTTCACCTGATAGAAACGGACCAGGCGCCCTGTCCCGATGAGAGCCACATTGCCTTTGAGGTGGAGGACTTTGACGCGGCTATGGAGGCGGTGAAGGCCAAGGGGCTGGAGATAAGTCGCAGCGGGGTGCGGAACGACGGCCAGCGGTTCTTGTTCACCCATGACCCCGACGGTAACCGGGTGGAGCTGTGCACCAAGTCGGGGTTTTAAGGGCTATCGGCTAGCTTTATTTCTTCCGGGCCCTCTTTGGGAGCCCTCGCTTTACCAGCCAACCACAGGGCCGGAACCAAACCCGCCAGCATGAGGGCCGCCGCGGCCCTGAAGAAGGCCTGGAAAAGGGTTATCCCCGCCTGGTTCAGGCCGTCCTGGTACTCCTGAATGCGAAGCTCCAGGGCTTGGGCCGTTTCTCCTGCCTGCTGTATTGGAAGCTCCAGCCCCGCGGTGAGGCCCCGAAAGTGCTCCATCCCCCACGCCGAAAGGGCCGCCAGACCCAGAGCCATTCCGATCATGCGTGACACCGTTACCAGGGAGGCGGCGGTGGCCTGGTAGTCCCTGTGGCCCGACTCCATGGCGGTGACGAAGAGCGGCGCGATTACCAGACCAAAGCCTGCCCCCGCTACCACCAGGTGGGCCGACAACTGGGGGTCAGAAATGTCTAGCTCCCAGGTGCTAATGAGGAACAGCCCCACCGCCGCAACTATCAGGCCTACCAGGGTTACGGGCCGGGCGCCGATGCGGTAGGTTAGGTATCCACCCAGAAGGGCCGCCAGGGGTATTGCTCCGGTAAGGCGCATCAATCGAAGGCCGCCGTCTAGCGGGCTCTGGCCGTGTACCGTGTTCGCCATGAGGGGTACGGTGACCAGGGCGATGATAAGCGCCGCGCCCACCAGCAGCTTGGTAGCCAGGGATGATAGGGCGGCCCCGGAGCGAAAGAAGGCAGGAGCTAGCAGAGGTTGGTCCCTGCGAACCTGGCTCAAAATCAGGGCTGGCACAAGGAGAACCCCGGCAGCGGCAATTAGGTAGGCGGTGGGTGAAGAGATGGTGAAGAGACCTCGTTGGGAGAGGGCGATGACCAGGAGGGTAAGGGTGGCCATCAATAAAAGCCCTCCCAGGTAGTCAACCTTGGTTTCTGGACCTCGGCGGTTGGGTATGGCCCATATCGCCAGGAGTATGATGGCAGCCTGGGGTATGTCCAGCCAGAAGAGCCACCTCCAGCCTAGGGCCGAGGTGATGCCGCCACCGTAGAGGGGACCCAGAACGATGCCTATCTCGGCGGCGGCTCCTACAATCCCCACGGCTACGGCCTTTCGATGGCCGGGCAAATGCTGAGCCACCAGGGCCATTCCTACAGGGATGGTGGCCCCGCCCCCCACGGCTTGAAGGACCCGGGCGCTCACCAGCCAGGGCAGATTGGGAGCCAGGGCCACCAGGGCCGATCCCACACCGAAGACAACCAGCGAGATTCTTAACACCAAGCTATGGCCGTAGGCATCGGAGATGCGGGCCACCAGGGGAATGGCTACGGTGTAGCCCAATAGGTATCCAGTAATTATCCACGAGGCCAGATCCAGATCAGTAACCTGGATCTCCATATCGAGCATGATCTCTGGAAGGACCGTCACAACCACCGTCTGGTCGAGGGCGGTGAAGATTACGCCCAGGGCTACGAGGCCCACAATCAGCCAGGAGGACCGATCTGTAGTGGTCGAAAGGGACCTCATGGCTCTTTAGATGGGAGGCTCGACGGTTACGGGCTCGTTGAAGTTACTGAAAGTTAGAATACGTACCACGTCAGGAGGGTCCGTAGATACCACCGGACCCTCTATGCGAGCACGTATAAGGAAGGCGTCACGCTCCTGGATCCATACCTCCATCCCGACCTCTATGTTGTTGGCCGCGTTGGGGATGAGGGCCGCGAGGTCCCTGGAGGTGACAGTCCCTTTGATATGGACCGTCCTTTGGCCGCCGATGGATTCCCTGGCCTCCTCCATCGGCCCCTGGATAGAAGTCAAAATTCCGCCGAGGGTGCGGCCCAGGTTGGCGAAGTTGAAGGGCAAGACGCCAGGCGAAATCTCCCTCCAGTTGCCGGAGATGGGGTCGGTCATGTGGTACGTGTTTTCAATACCGATGACCTTTATCTCGATGAAGGCGCTGAAAACCGTGGCTTCTGCTTTTATGTCAACACTGAACTTATCGGGCAGATCAACTGCCCCTTCCATCTCGTTCATAACAATGCCTGTCATTAGGGGGGTTGAGCCCTTCTCATGGGTCAGCGTAAAGGCGAGGGAGTCTAGGACCCCCATCTGAGTGGCCGAGGCGCTGAGAAGGTTCTTAGGCGACTCGGTAGGGGTAAGAGTACGTTGGTTGTTAGAGTTGCAGCCTAGGCTCCAAATAAAGGCAAGAGATAGGAGGGCGGTCCAGAAGATCGGTGTGAGCTTCCGCATTGCTATCGGACATCTTTGGGCCTTACGGCTCCTAAGAGGATCAGTTCCAGGACCAGAAGGCCAGCGAACCGCTGGCGATCTTCCTCGGTAGGGAGCCCGGCTCTGTATTTATAACATATATGGAGCTGACGTTGGGGGAGGCGCCGTTGGTCTCGCCTGTTTCTCTTCCCGCTCCTCCGGCAAAGACCAGTCGGGTGCTGTCGGGGGACCAAAGGGAGTGGGAGTGGGCATACTGGTCGAAGAAGCCGATCATCGCCAATAGCTCCGCCGACGGGGCAAACTTCACCAACTCCCAGGGCTCTCCTCCCTCGATGGATACGATCTTCCAGGTCAGGCTCTGCTCCTGGGCGTCGACGGCGACGTAGGCTATCTTTTCTCCGTTGGGGGACCAGAAAAAGGCCGCCAGGGGTTCCTCTACCAAAGTCCGGGATTCCGAGCCGTCGGAGGAGATGATCCGTAGGCGGTTGTGGACTAGATCATCAGGAGATTCGCTGTCGGCCACGGCGATGGAGTCTCCCGTGGGCGACCACAGAAGGGCCGCGTTGCCCCCCACCGACTCCAATTGCTGAAATTCCCCGGCTGCCCCAGGGTCCCCCACCAGCAAGCCGTACCCCTGGACCACGTTGGATATGTAGACAGCTTGCCGGCCGTTGCTGGAGAGGTCCGGGGCGCGAAAGATGGGGTTCATTGGCGCCAGCTCTAAAGGCTTGTTGCCGAAGGGGACTGTGACGGTAAGGAGCGTATCCCTTGCGTGTATGAGTAGCGACCTGTTGTCCTGCGCCCACTTGAAATAGAGCGGCCCTTCGCTGCTAATGGTGGTGTTATCTTGATTTAGCGCATGAACAAAGAGGGTCAATCCGCCGGGGGTAGGAGCAATGAAGGCCAGACTCTCACTGTTGGGGGACCAGTACATGTAATGTGGCACGTTATTGGCGATGATGGGGCTGGCCTGGGGTTCGTTCTCGTAGACCTTGGTGAGTTCTCCCTCCGAGGTGTCCAAAGTGAACAGGGAGACTGCCGGAACATCACCCTCCAGGATTATCTGGGAGACGGCTAGTTTCTTACCGTCGGGCGACCATGTTGGCCAGGTATAGAAGATGAAGCCTTGTTGAAGAAGGCTGGCTTGAATGAATCCCTGAGCGCCGGCGGTGATATTGCCCGTTAGCCTCCGCGAGTCTGAGCCGTCGGGATTAATGGTGAAGATGTTGTCATCGGTTCCCACGTAGGCTATTCGGTCCACCGTCATCTCCTGAGGGCCCGGTGAAGCGTCAGGCGTTTTGGTTGACGTTGATCTACATGCTGACAGGGAGAGGAGGAGAAGGAGGCCCGTGAGGAGGGCTATCCAAATGGTGAATTTGGTAGAGATACCAGAAGACGCTAATCGGGGCACTTTAAAGACGATTATGCACCTTCCCCTCGCCAGGGGTAACGGGGCCTTTAATCTCGGGCCAACTGGAAGATCTTGCCCTCGGTTTTAATTGAGGGGGCAATAATCATCTCCGCCTTTTGCAGCTCTTTGATGTTGAAGGCCCCACACATGCCCAGGGCTACCTTGAGTGCCCCAATCAGGTTTTGAGTGCCATCGGTGGCGGAGGTGGGACCGTACAGGATCTCCTTTAGGGTGCCCCTAGTACCCACATTGATTCGAGTTCCTCTCGGCAACTCTGGGTGGGAGTTGGCCATGCCCCAGTTGAAGCCACCCCCTGGGGCTTCCCTGGCCTGGGCGAAGGGAGTGCCAAGCATGACGCCATCGGCGCCGGCGACGATGGCCTTACACAGGTCCCCGCCGGTGCGAATGCCGCCGTCGGTGATAACGGTAACGTACTTGCCGGTCCTCTTGAAGTATTCTTCTCGGGCGGCGGCGCAGTCCAGCGTCGCCGTGACCTGGGGGACGCCTACCCCCACCACCTCTCTAGTGGTGCACGCGGCGCCGGGCCCCACTCCCACCAGGAGTCCGCTTATGCCGGTCTCCATCAGCTCCAGAGCTGTGTTGTAGCTCACGCAATTCCCCACCACCACCGGCACCTTCACCTGCTGAATCACCTCGGCAAATATAAGGCCTTTGTAGCTTCGTGATACGTGCCGGGCGGTGGTGACGGTTGACTGTATCACCAGGACGTCGGCGCCGGCTTCTACGGCCACGGGAGTGAGGCGTTTGGTGTTCTGAGGGGTTACCGCCACAGCGCAGGTGGCTCCTGTCTTTTTGATGCTCTCAACACAGGATCCCACCAGGTGTTCCTGTATCGGCTCTGAATATATCTTTTGCAGGAGGGCTGTAACCTCCGCCTGGGGAGCCGAGGCTATTTCCTCAAGGGCGGTGTAGGGGTCCTGATAGCGGGTGTAGATGCCTTCCAGGTTCAGCACTCCCAGGCCGCCCTTTTTGTGCATCAACGATGCAAAGGATGGGGATACCACGGCATCCATGGCCGAGGCGAGGACGGGGATGTCAAAAGCGTGGTCGCCTATGGTCATCTGGGTGGAGGCCATGTCGGGGTTTATGGTAACCAGTCCCGGTACGATGGCCACCTCGTCGAATCCGTAAGCCCTACGGATCTCCTTGAAAAAGGGTGCACCCATCCTCTACACCTCGCGCTGGGGGGGATGCCTGAAAAGGCTTTGACAGAATGTAGCAAAGGCACTATGTCAAGTCAAGGTTATAGGGGCTTTTTTATATGCCCAGAGATTTGCTGTCATCAGAATAACCTATAGCCGGAAGTGGAGTGCGAAGGCGACATCGTCTATAGTGAAACGGCGACCCCAGCGTAGGCATGAAGGGTCGGCGGTTTCCAGCACTTATGTACCACGGTGGAGTTCAACTCTCATCTGTCACCACTGCTCTAAAAGCTAGCCTCGTGGAGCACAGAGCACCTAGGCGTCGAGCTCGAATAAACTACTACGCACTGTGTTTTATGTCGAAAAGTTTACGTCAGGAGCACGAAGCTGATGATGATTCATCAGAAAGTGCTCCCGATTGTGACGGTGTTGTACTACTAATTATTTGACTTTTCCCCCGGCTGCCGATAATATGACCCCGATTGAAGCTGTCGAGCGTCTGCGAACATTCACTGGCGCTAAAGTACATTGGATTCCGTTTATATGGAGCTTATTAGTAGATCCGATATCCGCTCCCCGGTTACATGGTTGAGGTTGGACTTTCCCACCTCAACCGTCGCGTCTGTATCTACTGAGTTTGTTTCTTCTTCCCGTTTCTTGTTCCTTCCCTGCGAGCCTTAGCCTTTCCTACAATTTATTCCCCTTTTCGGATTACGTCTCGGCGCTCGTAATTCAGCCCTATACCAGGCATACGAAGTTGCTCTTCACCTGGAGTTATCTCAAGTCTCACCGGTAATGGAAATTTTCAATGAGGGTATCATCATGAGATTCGTACTGAGGTCTAAAATCCACAGGGCATTTATAACGGATAACAACCCGGACTACATCGGCAGCATCATCATTGACCGCGAACTGATGGATAAGGTGGACCTTTGGGAGTACGAGAAGGTGCTCGTCTGCGATGTCACCAACGGCAACCGGTGGGAGACTTATGTCCTTCCCGGGGAGAGGAACTCTGGTACGGTATCCGTACAGGGGGCAGGCGCCAAGCTTTGCCAAAATGGCGACTGCGTTATTATTCTATCCTTCGAGGCATCCAGTGAGCCCATTGAGCCCAAGATGATACTCGTTGATGGAGAAAACCGGTTTGTCGAGTACCTGGAAGGGGTTGGTGAGGGCGTCAGCTATGCAGGGTAGATTCACGGAACAAGATACCGAACGGTATTACGACTCCCACGACCCCCTTTACAGGGCATTCTGGGATAAAGACGGGAGTCTTCATTGGGGCGTCTTCGACGACACTACCGGCAACGATTTCTTGAAAGCGTGTGCGAATCTGAACAACATTATGGTCCAAAAGGGCCTTATAGACCAGAATGCGCAGGTGATTGACCTTGGGTGTGGTAACGGCAACACATCTATATGGCTTAGCAAATCTACTGGGTGCAGGGTTCTCGGGGTGGACTTGAGCGGCGTTCGAGTTCAAAACGCCAATGATGAGCTGAAGAAACAATCTGACGAGGTTAAGCAGAGAATCAACTTTGAGAAGGCTTCGGTTACGGACCTTCCTTTTCATGACCAGTCCTTTACTCACGCGTGGAGCCAGGCCACTATCTACCATGTCCACGATAAGGAAAAAGCTCTACTTGAGGCCTACCGAGTGCTTGATTACGGTGGAATCTTCCTGTTTGACGACTTGATCAAGCCCAAGCCGGAGGTCAGCGATAATGCCAAAAAGTATGTTTATGATCGGCTGTTGTTCGACACCGACTTTAGCTTCGATGGGTACCAGCAGGCGTTAGAGGACACGGGGCTTCCAGATCATCGAGGCTGTAGACCTCTCAGAGCATCTGAGGACAAGCTATGCCCGCCTTTCGGAGCTAGCAGGAGAAATCAAAGACAATGATCAGGAGCATTTCCAAGGCCTCTCACACGCCTACAAACAGACGGTCAAATGCATAGAGGAGCGGGATGTCGGGTGGGCGATGTACGTGTGCCAAAAGCCATCAAGGAGTGACTAGGGCGGTGGCTGAGCCACGGAATGTAGTCCAGTGTGTCTATTCTTCCCCCGACAACGAAGAACTGGCGGAGCGTTACGACCAGTGGGCAGAGAGCTATGAAGATGATTTGGACCGGGATTTTGGGTGGTCCGGACCCTTGCTTGCTGTTGAGGTGTTTACGAAATATGTTGCCAAGAACGCCCGAATCCTCGATGCAGGAGCCGGCACGGGTCTAGTCGGTACGTTGCTGGCTGATCAAGGCTACACCGATCTGGTCGCTATGGACCTGTCAGCGGGCATGCTAGAGGAGGCACGCAAGAAGAGTGCGTACAGAGAGTTCCACCAGATGGTCATGGGGGAAAGGTTGGACTTTCCCACCAGCTCCTTCGACGCCGTTGTAAGTGTGGGCGTCCTCACCGTTGGTCATGCTCCCCCAAGCTCGCTGGACGAGCTTGTTCGGGTTACCAAGCCAGGTGGGCATATTGTATATACTCTTCGCCCCGACCTGTACGAAGATGGTGGCTTCAAGGAAAAACATGCTGAGTTGGGCGCTAACGGAATGTGGGAACTTGTAGTAGTGAGTGAACCGACTCAGATACTACCAAAGGGCGAGCCAGACGTGTTACATCAGGTATGGGTTTTTGCGGTAACTTCGTAGCCTTCAGCTTGCGTAACAGTTGACACACAGCCTTTTGAGCTGGCCGCGTTGGCCAAGTTCGGAAAGTCCAGAATGTTAGGCTGATGCCAGTGAGGCATCCCTCGGCCGAAATGCCGTCGCTAGCATGACGGTAAGACCGCCTCCACCAAGAACATGGTCAAGGAGCCTACCGAGAGAACCAGGGATGTTCCCTGGATGGAGCTATATCTCAGACTTCCGTCGCGACTGTTGTCAGGTCTCAGTAGCAACCACCGTCTCCGTTTTGGTACCGATTAGCGCCTAAGGCAAACCGTCCAGCCTTGCCTGTCCCTCGGTGAGGGTGGGGGTGTAGAGGTGCTTCAAGTTGATGTTCTCCAGCAACTCCTCGATAGCATCCTCAAAGAGGCTCTTGAAGGGGTCTACGAGAAAGCCAGGGATGTTGCCAATCTCGATGTCAATGAAGTCGACCTCTGGATGAAGTCCACTGAGTCTTGCGCTACCCGAGGCACGGAAATCGGCATCGATGCCGCCAAAGGCATCCAGTGTGCCGGTGACCTCTCCGAACCCATCATGAATACACACACGGATGTCGCGGACATTGCCGCCCTTTTCCTCGGCGAATTCGTTCGCTCGGGAGCTGATCTCGCTTTCGTTGAAGGTGACCAAAGATATTGATCCGCCATCAAGTATGGCGTCAAAGGAGTCCCACTTATCGTTAAAGAGGTTGGCGTTGGAGGCGCTGATGGTTATAGTTCCTCCACCTGGGGTACAGGGTTCTGGACCCCCAAAGGCTGCCAGCACGAAAACAGTAACCACAAATACGATAGCTAAAACGATGATTGCCAGAGCAAAGGAGACTATTTTCCCTACCAACGTCCCAAAGAGGAAGCCGAAGAACCCCATACCTATTCCTTAAATACTTCGTACGTTGGCGCATTACACTAAAGGAGTGATCGCTAATCTGTCAACCAACGAAGCCAAAGATGGCTTTAGTTAGCGTGGCTTGCTGGGTGGGAATACTCCCGCCGTTAACCAGCGAAGTGGATGAGCCCTTTGGTGCCTCTTGCTTAGAGCCTTAGAACACGAAGCCAGGTTTTACGAGATTCCAACGGGTAGTCGGTCTAAATTGGGAACACTTTGTCTTGAGCTTGGGTAATTCTGACTTTCGCCGGATGAGCGCAGAGCACCCTGGAATTGACCCGAAGGGCAGTTGCTCTGGTCTAATCTTCCGTGGGCAGGTAGAGGTCTATGCCCGGGAAGGAGATGGCGATGGAGAACCAGAAGGCGCGTCGGGAGGGCAACCGCTCCAGTTTGGCGCCTTCCAGGGGCCCTTCTATCGCCAGCCCGCCGAAGTTCCACAGGCTACCGGTTTCTTCATCAATGTAAAAGTCCCCTGTGAACTGAAAGTTAAGAACCTGGCCATTGACTGTAGCCAGGTAAGCCCCGCCGCTTAGGCCGTTATCCTGAGAGAAGACCACTATACGTTCTCCGCCTATCTCATCCATGATAGCGCCGTCACCAATGAGGGCCAGGGGGTAGGCCTTAATGGAGGAGCCAACCTCCGCCGTAACAACTATCTCTGCGCTGGAAATTCGGTCGTCCAGCTTGTCCCTGTCTACAGGGTAAGGAAATATGTCTACGTTGATGGGCTGTTCATTACCGCGAAAGGGCTCACGGCCGAATAGGTCGTCAAAGACTGGCTCATCTCGGCTGGCCTTGATCAGAAGCTTGGTATCTGGGTAAGATTCCTTCCATCGCCCCCAGGGGATGGTAACGCCGGGGAGGGGCTTGAGACGCTTGTCCGTCAGGGTTCCAACGATGGCCTCTCCAGCGGTTTGTCCCCAGTACGAACCTGTCTGGTGGTCGTACATCACAAGGTCCGACTGATAGAGGGAGCTGGTGTTGCCAAATAGGAGGGTTCGGCCATCAAGGCGACGATCGAAGATAACGCCGCTAGCGCAGAGTGGGCAAAAGGTGATGAGGACGGGCACACCGTCGATAACGTCGTTGACCAGCTCCCGAAAGTTCAGTACGCCTATGGGATAGGCATAGGCCCCGCTTTCGGACTCGTACCCCACCACCAGATCGCGGTCTTCCAGCCAAGGGAGAGAGTCAGAAGGACCGTATACGGGATCGTAGATGGGCTTGAGGATGTCGCGCAGGCTTTTTCGGCGTTCCGGAGTGATTTTGCTCAACCGGATGGCAAGGCCCTGGCCAAAGGTATCAAACCAGACGTCCTCCAAGGGGACGGAGTGAATGCTCACGTCTACGTCGGGTACTGCATCCAGGTCAATGATAGGCGCCGGGCGGGTCAGTATGGGCGTGGGAGTGGCTGTAGAATGGTCCCCAGTTGGCGTAGGAGTAACTTGAGGTGCCGTAGAAGTGGGCGTGGGTGTTAAGGTTGGCGTGTCGCCCGGTCTGGTCGGATCGGGCGAGCCAATGGGGCTCTGCGACGTAGGAGTTGCCGAGGACCCGCAGGCCGCCAGCACCAAAAGAGCAGCTACGGATAGAAGAGCTA